>DATBYN010000367.1:0-9746 GCA_036513695.1 Bradyrhizobium sp.
ATGCTGGCCTCCCAAGTCTTCGACTTACTAGTCTCGGACTTAAGCGACCCTCGGTTCTTCCGTCCCTTGGCGGCTGTCCGGCCTCTTGTCCGGATACCTACCGACTGACACACGACCACAGGCACGTGCGAAATTGGGCAATTCCGCAAATAAGGGTTTTGACTCTGCTATGCAAGAATTTTTTTAGGCTGCGGCAAAATTTCCCTAACAGGAGCTTGCGACGCCGCGCTCAGCGCGCGCGCGTTTCCGAAAATGAACAGACGTTAAGTTTTTTGACGACGCGTGAGCACTCGAGGCGAGCTGCGCGCGGCTTTTGTTGTCGAGCCGACTTACGCGCGGCGCGTAAAGGGCTCGACGCGCTGCGCTGCGCGGATGAACGCCGCCATCACGAAGACGCCGACCGCGAACAGCACGGCTTGCAGGATGTGCGCGCCGAAGTCGTCGAGACCGAACAGGATCGCGAGCGCCCAGCCGCCGGCAAACGCCGCGCCGAACACTTCGGCGCCGATCAGGATCGCCGCGCTGATGACGGTGATGACGCTGGGCCAGACGATCTGGCGGGCGCTTTTCGGAGAGGTCAGTGCATCCATGGATCAGGGTCCTGTTAAGTGGCGCAATCTCTCCGAAAAATGCGCTGCTATCAAGCGTAAAAGGCCCAAAAAAGCCCCATCGCGTGATATAGATTCTGCAATCATTTGAGACACAAAGCGGGAATAGCGATGTCAGAAACCTTGCAAACGGCGGCCACCTCGCAAGCCCAGGAAAACCCCCTGCTGAAGCCTTGGCAGACCCCCTTGGAGACGCCGCCGTTCTCGGAGATTGCACCCGAGCACTTCCTGCCGGCCTTCGAGCGGGCCTTCGCCGACCACAGCGCCGAGATATCGGCTATCGAGCACGATCCCTCGGCGCCGGATTTCGCCAACACCATCACCGCGCTGGAGCGCTCCGGAAAATTACTGTCGAAGGTCTCGGCGGTGTTCTACGACCTGGTGTCGGCGGACTCCAACCCGGCGCTGCTCGAGATCGACAAGGAGGTGTCCTTGCGGATGGCGCGGCACTGGAACCCGATCATGATGAACGCGGTGCTGTTCGGCCGGATCGCGCTGCTGCACGAAAACCGCGCCTCGCTCTCGCTGACGGGCGAGCAGATGCGGCTCCTGGAGCGCACCTATACCCGCTTCCGCCGCTCCGGCGCCGGCCTCGACGAGGAGGCGAAGAAGCGGATGGCCGAGATCAACGAGCGGCTGGCCCATCTCGGGACTACGTTTAGCCATCATCTGCTCGGCGACGAGCAGGCCTGGTTCATGGAGCTCGGCGAGGCCGATTGCGACGGTCTTTCGGACAGCTTTGTCGCCGCCGCCAAGGCCGCAGCCCTCGAGCGCGGCATGGAGGGCAAGGCGATCATGACGCTGTCGCGCTCCTTCGTGGAGCCGTTCCTGAAGACCTCGACCCGGCGCGACCTGCGGGAGAAGGTTTTTAAGGCCTTCGTCGCCCGCGGCGACAATGGCAACGATAACGACAATAACGCCATCATTCTCGAGATCCTGGCGCTCCGCGAGGAGACCGCAAAACTCTTGGGTTTTGCGACCTTCGCCGCCTACCGGCTGGAGGATTCAATGGCGAAAACGCCCGAGGCCGTGCGGAGCCTGTTGGAGCGGGTCTGGAAACCGGCTCGCGCCCGGGCGCTTGCCGATCGCGACGCCCTGCAGGCGCTGGTGGCGGAGGAGGGCGGCAATTTTGCCCTCGCCCCGTGGGACTGGCGCTTTTACGCCGAAAAACTGCGGCAGCGCCGCGCCAATTTCGACGACGCCGCCATAAAACCGTATCTGACGCTCGACCACATGATCCAGGCTGCCTTCGACTGCGCTTCCCGCCTGTTCGGGCTCAGCTTTGCCGAGCGCAGGGATATCCCGGTCTGGCACCCCGACGTGCGGGTCTGGGAGGTCAAGGACGCCGCCGGTCGCCACAAGGCGCTCTTTTATGGCGATTATTTTGCCCGGCCCTCGAAACGCTCCGGCGCCTGGATGACCTCGCTGCGCGACCAGCAGAAGCTCGACGGCGACATCTCGCCCTTGGTCATCAATGTCTGCAATTTCTCCAAAGGGGCGGACGGCGAGCCGTCGCTGTTGTCGCCTGACGACGCGCGGACGCTGTTTCATGAGTTCGGCCACGGCCTGCACGGCATGCTGTCGGACGTGACCTATCCCTCGCTGTCCGGCACCAGCGTGTTCACCGATTTCGTCGAATTGCCCTCGCAGCTCTACGAGCACTGGCAGGAGCAGCCACAGGTGCTGCAGCAATTTGCAAGGCACTACCAGACCGGCGAGCCGCTGCCGGACGATCTCCTAAAACGCTTCCTGGCGGCGCGAAAATTCAACCAGGGTTTTGCCACGGTGGAGTTCGTCTCCTCGGCGCTGATTGACCTCGAATTCCATAGCCAGCCGGCCGCGGCGATTAGCGATGTGCGGGCGTTCGAACGCCAGGAGCTGGAGAAAATCGGCATGCCGGCGGAAATCTCGCTGCGGCACCGGCCGCAGCAATTCGGCCACATCTTCTCCGGCGATCATTATGCGGCCGGCTATTACAGCTACATGTGGTCCGAGGTGATGGATGCCGACGCGTTCGGCGCCTTCGAGGAGGCCGGCAACATTTTCGATCCCACGGTGGCAAAGCGCCTGCATGACGACATCTATTCCTCGGGCGGCTCGCGCGATCCCGAGGACGCCTATGTGGCCTTCCGCGGCCGCGAGCCCGAGCCCGACGCGCTACTCCGCCGCCGCGGCCTGCTCGAACCCGAGGCTGCCTGAGTGAAGAGACCGCCTAAGGTGAATATCGCGATGCGCAAGCTACTGGGCCCCCTGCTGCTTGCCGCGGGGATAGCGTTCGGCGCCCACCCGGCCCAGGCCCATCCGCATGTCTGGATCACCTCGACCAGCGAATTGATCTATGCCCCCGACGGCTCGGTCACCGGCGTCCGCCACGCCTGGACCTTTGACGACATGTTCGCGACCTACGCCCTGCAGGGCATCGAGACCAAGACCAAAGGCGTCTACAGCCGCGAGGAACTTGCCCCGCTGGCGCAGACCAACGTCGAATCGCTGAAGGAATTTGCCTACTTCACCTTCGCCAAGGCCGACGGCAAGAAGGAGAAATTCGAGGAACCGGTCGACTACTTCCTCGATTACAAGGATTCCGCGCTGACGCTGCATTTCACCTTGCCATTGAAGACGCCGGTGAAGCCGAAGGAATTGGTGCTGGAGGTGTTCGATCCGACATTCTTCATCGACTTCTCGCTTGCCGACAAGAATCCCATAAAACTGGTCGGGGCGCCCGCCGCCTGCCAAATGAAATTCGAGCGGCCGAATGATGGTTCAGCTGGCGCTCAAAAAATCGGCGAGCAGAATTTCCTGAGCGGCGCCAACGCGAACTATGGTGCGATGTTCGCCAACAAGATCACGGTGGATTGTCCATGAGGTTCAGATCAGGTTTGGCGCGCACCCTGACGGTTGGCGTCGCGGTCGTGGTTACGATGCTGGCGTTCGACAGCGCCGTCCATCTCCTGATGGCCCAGAATCCCTTCGGCGGTCCGCGCCCGCCTGCCGAGCCGCAGGTCGGCGGTATCGTCGGATGGCTGCTCGCAAAACAATCGGAATTTTACCGTGAGATGTCCTCGACCATTCGGGCCGCAAAATCCGACGGCTCGGCGGTCTGGACCCTGCTCGCGATCTCCTTTGCCTATGGAATCTTTCACGCCGCCGGGCCCGGCCACGGCAAGGCGGTGATCTCGTCCTATCTGGTCGCCAACCAGGAGACCGCGCGGCGCGGCATCGCGCTGTCGTTTGCTTCCGCGCTGATGCAGTCGCTGGTCGCGGTCGCGATTGTCGCGGTGTGCGCGTGGCTCCTCAACGCCACCGCCAAAACCATGTGCGGGGCCGAAAAAGTGATCGAGATCGCAAGCTACGCCCTGATCGCGGCCTTCGGCGCCCGGCTGGTCTGGACCAAGGGCGGCGGCTTTTTCCGTGCCCTGCAGGCGCGGCAGCCGGCGCTGACGCCCGCTATGGCGGTCGCCGGGCACCACGATCATGGTCACGGGCACGATCATCATCATCACGCCCACGCCCACGCCCATGTCGCGCACCACGATCATGATGACCATGACCATGACCATTCCCACGATCACGGCCACGTCCATGACGAGCATTGCGGCCACTCCCACGGGCCTGAGCCGGGCGAGCTCGCCGGCCCCGGCGGCTGGCGGCGCGGCTTAAGCGCGATCTTCACCGTCGGCATCCGGCCGTGTTCGGGCGCGATCCTGGTCCTGGTGTTCGCGCTGGCGCAGGGCTTGTTCTGGGCCGGCATTGCCGCGACTTTTGTCATGGGGCTCGGCACCGCGATCACGGTCGCGACCATTGCGGTGATCGCGGTCACTGCTAAAGATTTGGCGCGACGCCTAAGCGGTGCAAGCGAAGGCGGCGGCGCGCTCGTCATGCGCGGCCTCGAATTTGGCGCGGCGGGACTGGTGCTGCTGTTCGGCGTCGGCCTGTTGTTCGGCTACATCGCTGCCGAGCGCGTGACCTGCTTGTAGCAGGTACGGAAGCTCAAGGCGGCTTCATCTTATCGAGAAATGGTTTCCAGGAGAGCGCCTCACTGTTGGCCTCGTCAAAATGCCCATCCTCTAAAAGCTTGCCGACACATCTGAAGTATTCACAAAGGAATGACGCATCCGGCAATTGGTACACGTGCTCATTCGGTGCCCACAAATCAAATTTCTTGGCCGAGCTAAATACAGACAGGATTGCAGGCTTAAGATCACGCACATCGTCAGGCCATCCTGACGACGCGGTCCGAATTTTGATGCTTTCTGAAAGACCGCGAAATTTGATGCCGAGGCTTCGGAGCTCGAAAGCTTTTCTTTCGTCCGACTTCCGGCTTAACCATTCCAATGAAACGCCAACTACGATTCCGGTCAAAAAGAAAAACGCAAATTTGAACCAGCGCTGTTGGCCCAGTGCGAGGAGGTCATTAAAAACGGTCGTGGCCATAGCGTTAGGAAAAACCGTCGTGGCCGTACCGTCAGGATCGGGGAAGACGTTTTCCTCCAACCATTTTTCGAGGGTAGGCGTCATCAGGGGGATCAGCAGTAGACCCCAAATCCCAAACAGAAACTGCTTAACCCATTTGGACATAGAGCCTTCCGCCATCCAGTCGAATTAAGGGTCAAGGAACGATGCATCGTAGCCGAAAACCAGTAGCCGTAGGGCAAAGCGAAGCGTGCCCACCACCTTGAGCAAATAAAAAATGGTGGGCACGGCGCAAACGCGCCTTTGCCCACCCTACGAGTGCGCTCCTCGCAATGACGGTCTCGCCTACCCCGGCCAAAACCCGCGAATCGCCGGCATAAAGAAAATCGCGAGGTTGATCGCAAAGCCGAGGCTCCACAGGATCGAGCGCAGCGTCGGCCGGTTGCCCAGATAAGTGAAGACATAGGCGATCCGCACGATCAGGAACAATACCGCGAGCTCATCGATCAGGCGTTGCGGACCAACGCGAAATTCCGCCAGCAGCACGGCAAAAGCGAAGAACGGAAAAGTCTCGATGCCGTTCTGGTGCGCGCCCAGCGCGCGCGAGTGGATGGGGTCGTCATAGAACGCGGGGTCGCGCGGCTTGGAATTGTCGAAACGGCGAAAGGCGATCCACTTGACCGATCCGATGGTCAGCAAATAGAGCATCAGCGCCCCGAAAACGCACCACTCGGCGACCGTCATGGTTTTCTCCGACACGCGGCAACATTGCCGGCGTATGATCTTTTTCGGATCATGCGCACATGGACAGTATCGAAACAGCCATTATCTTGACAAGGAAAGTGCAACGCGGGAAGCCATAGGCATCATGGCCACGGTCGTACCAAT
The DNA here is from genome assembly GCA_036513695.1 of Bradyrhizobium sp. Taxonomy (GTDB): domain Bacteria; phylum Pseudomonadota; class Alphaproteobacteria; order Rhizobiales; family Xanthobacteraceae; genus Bradyrhizobium. The sequence continues at coordinate 5,910 of DATBYN010000367.1, forward strand.
CGAAAGCGCAAAATCGGCATCCGACCTTTCGCCGGAACGCGTCGGCGTGCTGCTGGTCAATCTCGGCACCCCCGATACCGCGGATGCGAAAGGCGTGCGCGTCTATCTGAGGGAATTTCTGTCCGATCCGCGCGTGATCGAAGATCAGGGGCTGCTGTGGAAGCTCTTGCTGAACGGCATCATCCTGCGGGTCCGCCCCGGCCGCAAGGCGCGCGATTACCAGAAGATCTGGAATACCGAGAAGAACGAGTCTCCGCTGAAAACCATCACGCGGGCGCAATCCGAAAAGCTCGCGGCTGACATATCGGACCATGACCATGTCGTGGTCGATTGGGCGATGCGCTACGGCAATCCCTCGATCGCCTCGCGCATCGAGGCCTTGACGGCGCAGGGCTGCGGGCGATTGTTGGTGGTACCGCTCTATCCGCAGTATTCCGCCGCGACGTCGGCGACCGTGTGCGACGAGGTGTTCCGAGTGCTCGCGACCATGCGCGCGCAGCCGACGCTGCGTGTGAGCCCGCCCTATTACGACGACCCTGATTATATCGAGGCGTTGGCGGTCTCGATCCATGCGCATCTCAAAACCTTGCCCTTCCAGCCGGAGCTGATCGTGGCCTCGTTCCACGGCATGCCACAAAAATATGTCGACAAGGGCGATCCCTATTTTGCGCAATGCCATGCTACCACCGACGCGCTTCGCAAGCGCATGGGATTGGACGCCACAAAATTGCTGCTCACCTTCCAGTCGCGCTTCGGCTTCGACGAGTGGCTAAAGCCCTACACCGACAAGACCATGGAGAAATTGGCGAAGGACGGCGTGCGCCGCATCGCAGTCGTGATGCCCGGCTTCTCCGCCGATTGCCTGGAGACGCTGGAAGAAATCGCGCAGGAGAATGCCGAGATCTTCACGCACAATGGCGGCGAGCAGTTTGTCGCGATTCCCTGCCTCAACGACAGCGAGCCCGGCATGGACGTGATCCGCCAACTCGTGCTGCGCGAGCTGCAGGGCTGGATATGACGGTTAACCGATTTCCCGCCACCGTTCAGTTGCCGTACATGTGGCGGCCAGCAATCTGAGCCTTACCTATGTGTGGCCCATATTTTGGGAGGCGTCGACTGAACCGGCGCGGCCGGTTTGCAGACAAATAATACTTCGCTCGGGCGCCTTTCGCGCCCTGCTTTGGGAGGATTTATGACCGGTTTTGATATTTTCGCTATCGCGCTGGTATTGCTCGTTATCTTCACACTGTTCGCCGGCATCAAGACGGTATCGCAGGGCTACAACTGGACCATCGAGCGCTTCGGAAAATACACCCGCACGCTGTCGCCGGGGCTGAACATCATCGTCCCCTATTTCGACCGCATCGGGCGCAAGATCAATATGATGGAGCAGGTGATCAGCATTCCCGAGCAGGAAGTGATCACCAAGGACAACGCCACGGTGACGGTCGACGGTGTCGCGTTCTTCCAGGTGTTTGACGCCGCGAAAGCGAGCTATGAGGTCGCCAATCTCGAACAGGCGATCATCGTCCTGACCATGACCAACATCCGCTCGGTGATGGGTTCGATGGACCTCGACCAGGTGCTGTCGCATCGCGACGAGATCAACGAGCGCCTGCTGCGCGTGGTCGACGCGGCGGTGTCGCCGTGGGGCCTGAAAGTCAACCGCATCGAGATCAAGGACATCGTGCCGCCCGCCGATCTGGTCGAGGCGATGGGACGCCAGATGAAGGCCGAGCGCGTCAAGCGCGCCGACATCCTGCAGGCCGAAGGCCAGCGGCAATCGGAAATCCTTCGCGCCGAAGGCGCCAAACAGGGCCAGATCCTGCAGGCCGAGGGCCGCAAGGAGGCCGCCTTTCGCGACGCCGAGGCGCGCGAGCGCTCCGCCGAAGCCGAGGCCAAGGCGACGCAGATGGTCAGCCAGGCCATCGCCCAGGGCGATGTGGCCGCGCTGAACTATTTTATCGCCGACAAATACATCAAGGCGTTCGGGCAATTGGCGGATTCGCCGAACCAGAAGGTCATCATGTTGCCGATCGAGGCGATGAGCATTTTGGGATCGCTCGCCGGCATCGGCGAAATCGCCAAGGCGACGTTTGGGGAAAGCGCGGCATCCGCGGCGGCCGCCGCGCGCCGATCGTCGGTGCCGAATGCCGGCGCCGTTCCGCCTGTGCCGCCGCCGAGCTGAGGGTCGACCGATGACCGAGATGTTCGCCACCCTGGGCACCTGGAACTGGCTGATTTTCGGCGTCATCCTGATGGCGCTGGAGTTGATTGTGCCCGGCGTGTTCTTGTTCTGGCTCGGGCTTGCGGCATTACTGGTCGGGCTGTTGTCATTCGCCATCAACCCATCCTGGCAGGTGCAGATCCTGATGTTTGCGATTTTTGCCGCCGCCGCGGTGCCGCTGTGGCGGCGCGTCGCGCGCAGCAATACTGCTGTGAGCAAGAGCAATCCGTTCCTCAACAAGCGCGCCGACGCGCTGGTCGGCCGTGTCTTCACATTGGAAAAGCCGATCATCGACGGCTCCGGCACGGTGCGGATCGACGACACCATCTGGCGCGTCGCCGGCCCCGATGCGCCGGCCGGCAGCCGGGTCAAGGTCGTGCACGCCGACGGCGCCAGCCTGACGGTGGCGGCGGCTTAGTTTGGACGAAGTTTGCTCCAGCGCTCGGCGAAGCGATGCAGGGGCAGGAAGGTTTGAAATAGCTCCCGCCCCATCTCCGTCAGGCGGTAGCCGCTGGCAGGGATGAGTTCGATAAAGCCCGCCGAGCGCAATTCTGTTAGTCGCGCCTGCAGCACGGTAGGCGAAGCTTCATCGCAGGCGGCGCGGAGCGCGCGCGAGGTCAAAGGCCGCTCGCGGAGTTCCCAGACGATCCGCAAGCTCCAGCGCCGCCCCAACAGATCGAGCAATGCCATGATCGGCCGGGCTGATCTGGAGCCTCGCACGGCGCGCTTTTTCATGGCGGGTGCCTGTTTCGGCATTGGAGGCTCCCTGTTTAGTATCTTGCAGCTTGCTACACATAATGTAGCGTGGCGCTACGTTTAGTGTAGCACAGGAGCCCGTCATGTCACGCATCGCGCCGCTGGAGCCGCCTTATGCCCCTGATATCAATGGGCAGTTCGACCGCATCATGCGCGGGGCGCCGCCGTTGATGTTGTTTCGCGTCATGGCAAGCCATCCGCGCGCCTGGGAAAAATTCCGCGCCGGCAGCCTGCTGGACCGCGGCCCGCTGTCGCTGCGCGAGCGCGAGATCGTCATCGACCGCACCTGCGCGCTGACCAGTTGCGAGTATGAATGGGGCGTCCATGTCACAACCTTCGCCGCTGCCGCGCATCTGACCGATGAGCAGGTCCGCGCCACGGTGCTGGATAAGCCCGGCGCGCCGTGCTGGTCGGCCGCCGAGCACGCCATGATCGCAGCTGTCGATGCGCTGCATGCACGCGCGACGCTGAGCGAGGCGGAGTTCAAGGCGCTGTCAGCGCATTACGACGACGCGCAGATTTTCGAAATCATCCTGCTGTGCGGCTTCTATCGCACCGTGTCGTATCTGGCGAACGGGCTTGCACTGCCGCTGGAGGAAAATGCGGCGAGATTTCCGAAAGCGGCATAATCGTCGTCCCGGCGAACGCCGGGACGACGTGGAGTCCGACGTTACGCCACACCCGCCCGCAACACATCATGGACGTGGACGATACCGACCGGCTTATTGCCCTCGGCGACGATCAGCATCATCACCGCAGGCTTCGACGCGGTGACGCTCTCCCGCATGATTTCGGATGCGAGCATGCCCGGCGCGATGGTCCGCGGATTTTTCGTCATGACATCATCGACCGTG
>DATBYN010000368.1:0-6592 GCA_036513695.1 Bradyrhizobium sp.
CCGCTGCGCTCATAGGCGAGCTCGCTGGTCGCCTGTTTCCAGGCGCCGTCGATTTCGCCGAGCGCGTGATCATCCGGCACGAACGCGTCCGTGAACACCACCTCGTTGAAATCGGCTTTGCCGGTCAGTTGCCCGATGGGATTTACTTTGATGCCCGGGGTTTTCATGTCGACCAGAAATTGCGTCAGCCCGTGGCGGCGATTTTCCTTGGTCGACGGCGAGGTGCGAAAAATCGCCAGCATGTAATTGGCGACATGGGCGGCCGAGGTCCAGATTTTTGTGCCGTTGATGAGGAAGCCGCCGTCGGTCTTGGTGGCTTTTGTCTTGGCGGCGAACAGGTCCGAGCCGGAATTCGGTTCGCTCATGCCGATCGAAAAGCAGACTTCGCCGCGGCAGATGCGCGGCAGGATGTCCATCTTGATATGCTCGGGCGCGTATTTCAAAAGCACCGGGCCGCTCTGGCGGTCGGCGACGAAGAAACGCCGGGTCGGCGCGTTGGCGACACGCATTTCTTCGGTCACCACATAACGCTCGAGAAACGAGCGCTCATGGCCGCCATATTTTTTGGGCCAGGTCATGCCGATCCAGCCGCGCTCGCCGACGCGTTTGGAAAAGCCGGGAACGTCGCTGTCCTGGCCTTGCGGGCTATGCGGATCGAAGGTGCCGCGCGCCACCTCTTCGGCGAGGAAAGCGCGGACTTCCTTGCGCAGTCTTTCGCATTCGGGGGGAAGGCGGATCGGATCGAAACGGAGCGCTGCGGTCATTGTTGATCTCTTCCCTAAACGGCTAGCGCGAGGCGACCAGCGGCCACAATTCGTCGGCGCCGCGCGCCGCGACGCGCTTGCCGAGTTCGACCGCCCAGTAGCTTTCATGACCAAAATCGTCGCGCCAGGCCAGCGCGCGCATGGTGTAGCGATGCAGGATGTGCTCGAGCGTATAACCGATCGCGCCGTGAACCTGATGGGCGATCGCGGCACCTTTTTCGGCGGCCTCCGCGCAGCGGATTTTTGCGGCGGTCGCTTCCAGGAACACCGCATCGTCAAAACTCGTGGCATTGGCGATGGTATCCGCCGCTGAGCTGGCCGCGGTCATCGCGGCCGCGGTTTCGCCGGCGAGGCGCGCGAGATTGTGCTGCACCGCCTGGAATTTTGAAATCTTCTTCTCGAATGCGACGCGCTCGTTCGAATAGCGCACGCTGATGTCGAGCATTGACTCAAGCGCACCCGCGATCTGCAGGCTTCGCGCCACCGCGCCCATCAGCATCAGTGCCGTCTGATCAAAACCTTTTGGCGCTGGTTTTATCGCGATGGGTGCAACCTTGTCGAAGGTCACGGTATCGCTGCCGTCATTCGCAAGGTTGAGACCGGCCTCGATCCGGCATTTTGCAGTGTCGACCAGCGCGATCGAGATGCCGCGCGCGCCATGCGCCAGCACCGCGATATGTTTGGCATCTTTTGCAAAGGGAATGCCGCGGGCGCGGCCGGACAGGGTGCCGTCGGCGCCGAGTGTGATGCGGTCTTTTGGGCTTGCGGGCGCGACCGTCATCGGACCTTCAGGGGAAGCGATCTTGGCCTGCGCCAACAGCCATCCCGCCAGCATGGTCTCCGCAAGCGGCACCGCAATCGCAAAACGACCGGCGGCGCTCAACACACTGAAACCTTCGGCGAGGCTGGCGCCGGAGCCGCCGCAGTCCTCGCTTACCCATGCCAGCGGCAGGCCGGCTTCGGTCAGCGCCTGCCACAGCGGCGTTTTCCAGGAGCCGTTCTTGTCGTGGTTGATGGTCTGGGCGTCGGCGAGATCGGCGAAGATTTTCTCCGCGGTCTCGGCGACAATGTTCTCACTCTCCGCCACAGCGTTCCCCGTGTTTCGATTGGCCCGCATCCCGCTTGCCTGGAGCGTGCGTGGTCTTTTCTTGCACCCGATGATGGGGAAAAGCCACCGCCATGACAAGCGCCGATGTCCGCAAGGCCGCCTGCGGGGGCGACATGCAGCGCCCGCTGCCGGAATGATTAATTCCGTTCAACGGAGTTTTGCCGATTTGCAGCCATTTCGCGGCACGATATGGTGGGTCGCAAGCATGATCCGGAAAAGTGGGAACCGGTTTTCCGAAAGATCATGCTCAAAAGATCACAAGAGGAAATGCGGATGTCGAAGGATGGGTTATGCGTGATTGTAACGGGCTCGGCGTCGGGCCTCGGGGCTGCAACCGCAGCCATCCTGGCCAAGGACGGCGCGCGTATCGTGATCAACTATTCCTCGAGCCAAAAGGAAGCCGAGCAGACCGCCGATCTGTGTCGTGCGGCGGGCGGCGACGTCGTCGTGGTGCAGGGCGATGTGTCGCGCGACGAGGATTGTAAAAAGATCGTCGCAGCCGCCGCACGGTGGGGGCGTCTCGACGCGCTGATCAACAATGCCGGCACCACCAAGCATATGGCCCACGGCAATCTCGACGGTTTGTCGGCGGAGGATTTTCAGCGGCTCTACGGCGTCAACACCATCGGGCCGTTCCAGATGGTGCGGGCGGCGCGAAGCCTGCTGGAGGCGGCCGCGCAGGCTTCAGGGCGCGCCTCGGCGGTGGTCAACGTGTCATCGGTCGCGGGCATCAGCGGCATCGGCTCCTCGATTGCCTATGCCGCGAGCAAGGGCGCGCTCAACACCATGACGCTGTCGCTGGCACGCGCGCTGGCACCCTTGATCCGCGTCAACACGGTGTGCCCCGGCTATATCGATACACCCTGGTTCACCAAGGGCCGCGGCGAGGAGGGTGCCAAGCAGGTGCGCGATAGCGTAGTGGCAAGGGTGCCGCTCAAGGTCGCGTCATCTGCGGAAGATATCGCGGCACTGGTGTGTTTCCTCGCCACGCCGCAATCGAGCAATATGACGGGTGAGTTGGTGCGGATGGACGCCGGCATGCATCTGATTGCGTGAGGCGACAGGACGATTATCTCACCTTGTCGTCCCGGCCTTGAGCCGGGACCCATAACCACCAGTGTTCATTGTAAGAAGGCAACTGGCCGCGTGCCCGATTGCTACGGCACGGCGTATGGGTCCCGGCTCAAGGCCGGGACGACGAGATAATTACCTCGACCCCGGATCGGAGATCACGCGGCTTGCGACCAGCCGGTTCCAGATGAACAGCACCACCAGCGCGCCGATGGTCGCGGTGATGAAGCCGGCGCCCTGGTCCGGACCGTAATGGCCGATCAATTGGCCGATAAAGGTCGCCAGAAACGCGCCGGCAATGCCGAGCACGGTGGTCAGGATGAAGCCTGACGGATTGTTGGGGCCCGGCGACAGCAATCGCGCGATAATCCCCGCAGCAAAGCCGACGATGATGATCCAGATAATGCCGCTCATTTTTGTCGTCCTTTTCTAAAAAAGCGAGAGTTTTCGACAAGAAGGCGTCCGTGCCGCGCCGAAGCAGACGGCACTTTGGTGCCAGGCCGGCTCAGAGCCGGCCTGATAATTCGTTCTCGGTCGGCAGCCGTCCGTCCGGCGTCAGATGATTGATCACGTCGGGCAATTGCTGGCTGAGACCCGCGAGCAGTTCCTCGCGCGACAGGCCAGTTTGCGACATCAGGCCGTTGATCTGATCGGCGCCCAGCGCGCTCGCGAGATCGCCCGGCGCAATCTGCTTGTTCGGGCCATTTGCGACCCACGAGCTGGCGGTTTCGCCATGGCCACCCTGCTGCAACTGTTTGAGCAGATCGCCGAGCCCACCCGAGATCACGCCGCCCGCGGCGGCGCCGCCGAGCAGGCCGCCCAATCCGCCCTTGAGGACGTCGCCAAGGCCACCACCAAGACCACTTCCACCGGGCATCCCGGCATTCACCGTCCCCGGTGATGGTGCCGGCGCCGGGGCCGCATTGGGCTGGCTGGCGGTGAGATGTTTGACTGCCTTCCAGGCGAGCAATCCGAGGATCGCCATGGTCATCGGCGACATTCCCCCGCTTGATTGCGCGCTGGGGTTGCTCGGGCCGCGCGGGCCGTTCTGCATCCCGTTGAGTACGTCGAGTAAACCCATTGTTCTCTCCTGCGCAGTACCCGCCCCGCGGGAAACATAACGGCGGGCTATGACGGTTACAAGGCGAGGTGGACCTCTTCACCTCTCCCCGCTCTTTACGGGGAGAGGTCGAAATTCGAGCGCAACTCGAATTTCGGGTGAGGGGCGGGGCACACTGCTAATCTTGTACAGTTCGTTCAGCGGAGAGAGGCCCCTCACCCCAACCCTCTCCCCGCGAAGAGCGGGGCGAGGGAGATGACAGACCGCCTCATCGATGGGCGGTGAATGCGAAAGTCTGCTATCGATGCGCGAACAAAATCGATGGAGCAGCGGGATGAATTCAACCCGGCCGATCGGCGTGGCGGGCGCGGGCAGCATTGGCTGCTTTGTCGGCGGCATGTGTGCAGCCGCCGGCCGCCGGGTCGCGCTATTGGCGCGCCCACGCGTGATCGGCGAGATCGAATTAAACGGGCTACGGCTGACGAGTTTTGACGGTTCGGACCGCACCATCCCGGCAAATCAGCTGGCGCTGTCAGACGATCCCTCGATTTTCGGCGATGCCGGCGTGGTGCTGGTGACGGTCAAGAGCGCGGATACCGGCGAAATCGCCGATGCGATCGCGCGCCATGCGGCCAGCGATGCCGTCATCGTCAGCCTGCAGAATGGCGTCGCCAACGTGCCGGTGCTGCGCCAGCGATTGCCTGGGTGGCGCGTGCTGGCGGGCATGGTGCCGTTCAACGTGGTTGGGCTAGGCGAGGGGCGATTTCATCGTTCAACCTCGGGCGATATCGTCATCGAACAGGATGATGCCGGCACCGCGGATCGGCTTTCGGTGCCGGGCCTGCAGCTGCGCGCGACCCAAAATATTGCCGGCGTGCAATGGGGCAAGCTCGTGGTCAATCTCAACAACGCGCTCAATGCGCTGGCCGGCCTGCCGCTGCGCCAGCAGCTCGAGCAGCGTGCATGGCGCAGGCTGATGGCGGACCAGATGGCGGAGGGCTTGGCGGCGATCAGGGCGGAGGGCATCAAGCTGGTCTCCGCGACGCCGGTCCCCGCCAGCCTGACGCCGCATTTGTTGCGGCTGCCCGACGCCATATTCACGCGTGTGCTCGGGCGGACGCTGAAGATCGACCCCGAGACGCGCTCCTCGATGTGGCAAGACCTGCAGCGCGGCCGTCGCACCGAGATCGACTATCTGCAGGGCGTGATCACCGAAATCGCCGACCGGCACGGACTGCAAGTGCCGCTGTCGCGCCGCGTCGTCGCGCTGGTCAAGCAGGCCGAGGTTTTGGGCAAGGGCTCGCCGAGGCTGACGGTGGAGCAGATAAGGCCTTAAGCCGGCAACATTCTTCTGGTTTTCCGATCGAGACAAGAAATGCGCTTCATCCAGACTTTTCAACTCTACGATTTTCTCGACACGCTGGTCAGCCTGCTGACCGCGTTCGTGTTCGGCACCATCATCGGCGCCGAGCGGCAATATCGCCAGCGCAGCGCCGGCTTGCGGACCAATGTCCTGGTCGCCGTCGGCGCCTCGGCGTTTGTCGATCTCGCCTATCACCTGTCGGAAGCGGACGGCGCCGTTCGCGTGATTGCCTATGTGGTCTCGGGGATCGGCTTTCTCGGTGCCGGCGCGATTATGAAGGAAGGCATGAACGTGCGCGGCCTCAATACCGCGGCGACGCTGTGGGCCTCGGCGGCGGTCGGATGCTGTGCAGGCGCCGATATGGTCGCGCAAGCGGCGTTGCTGACGGTCTTCGTGCTCGGCGGCAACACGCTGCTGCGCCCGCTGGTCAATGCCATCGACCGCATCCCGATCGACGAACAAGCTTCGGAAGCGAGCTACGATGTGGTGGTCACGACGGATGCCGCTTCCGTTGCAGCGGTTCGAGAGCTGCTGCTGGAAAAACTCGAGGCGGCAAATTATCCGGTGCGGGATATCGACGTGACCTATCGCACCAGTGACAGCGCCGAAATCGTGGCGACGCTGGTCAGCCAGTCGATCAAACCGGAGGAACTCGACGCCGTCGTTGCGGGGCTCGCCGGTCAGCCCGGGGTTCGGCACGCGACCTGGCAAACCCGCGCGCTCGAGTGATCGGAATTCGCCTTGCTGAAAGTTTTCGGCGATGGTGATCGCGGATCGAGATTGTCGTCCCTGCGAAAGCAGGAACCCATACGCCGCGGCCTCTCTATCTGGCGCCGGGGCCAGACGGCTTTCTAACAACTAACATCGGTGGTTATGGGTCCCTGCTTTCGCAGGGACGACGGTTGAGAGATTGGCCTTCGCCGGACGACGACTAGCTCCGCTTCGCCTTGCTCGACGGCGCACCGAACAGCGCCTTCTTCAGATCCTTGAGGCTTTCGGAAAGCCGCGGCCAGTCGCAGGAGAATGTATCTTGCGCGCAAGTCGAATTCTTCGGATGCGGCCTGACGTCGTTCACGGCTGCCTGCGGCTTGCTGTGCGCCACCACCCGAGCCCGTGCCGGTACCCTTTCATTCTCCTGCGCCTTTTCATTCTGCAGCGAGGCCTGCTGCAGCAACTGCTGCTGCTGTTTCGCCGCCAACGCCGCCGCGATGCTGTTGCGCCGCTCG
>DATBYN010000369.1:0-5565 GCA_036513695.1 Bradyrhizobium sp.
AAAATTCCTTTGCGATCGTGGCCAGCATCTCGAGCAGCGCGGCGCGGTTGGCCGGGCCCAACAGCTCGTTGAGACGCGCCTCATGCTTGGCGGCGACCAGCTTCTTGGCCCGCGCCAGCACCGCTCTGCCTTTGTCGGTCAGCATCAGGATGTGGGAGCGGCGATCATTGGTCGAACGGATCCGGGTGCAGAGATCGCGGCTCTCCAGGCCATCGAGCATCGCCACGAAATTCGGCCGGAGGATGCCAAGCGTGTTGGCGATTTCGGTCTGGTTGCGTCCGGGATTCTTGTCGAGCAATAGCAGCACCGAGAATTGTGCCGGCGTCAGTTGTAAGGGCGCGACGCAGCGCAGAAAATCCTCGAAAACTTTCAACTGCGCCCGCTTGAGCGAATAGCCGAGCAGCTCGGACAATTCCCCGAGCTGCAGCGCCACGCCGTCCGCAGTGCCCTCGTCAGGCTCCTTGCGGGCGGCACGTGTCACCTTGGCCGTTTCCTTGGCAGTTTCCTTGGCCGGATCGACCACAGCGGTTTTGGAAACAGTCATCGCCCGATGCTCGCAATCCCGGTAGGCTGCCAAATGGCCGGAGCCTGCCAACGGCCAAGGCCGCAGCTGCCTCGTCCTTGAGGTTATATTCAATAATTGTTATAGATCATATCAAATACCGGCAGCCTATTTCAACTGCTGTTATCGGGCGGATCGGCGGGCTTCCAAGAGCCCCGCGACCGGCCCGATTGTGTGAGGGGGAGCGTCCGGTCTTGAACACGACGATTATGCTGTTCCTGCTGCAGGACGGCATTACCAACGGCGCGATCTATGCGTTGCTCGGCCTGGCACTGGTGCTGGTGTTCGCCGTCACCCGCGTGATCCTGATACCGCAAGGCGAATTCGTCACCTATGGCGCGCTGACCTATGCCTCGCTGTCCGCGGGGCAAATGCCGGGCACCGCACGGCTGGCGGTGGCGATGGGCATCGTCGCGTTCTGCCTCGATCTGTTTGCCGGGCGCCGGTCGCTGCATCTTGTGCGGGTCGGGCGAGCGTTTGCGGTCAACATCATCCTGCCCGTGATCATCTTCGCTCTGACGTCCTGGCTTGCCGGCCGCCATCCGCCGGTCGCCGTCAATATCGCGCTGTCGCTCCTGATCGTCGCGGCGATCGGGCTTTTTCTCTATCGCATCGCGTTTCAGCCGATCGCGCACACTTCGGTGCTGGTGCTGTTGATCGCCTCGGTGGGATGTCATCTGGCGATGCAGGGCTTTGGATTGGTGTTTTTCGGCGCCGAAGGCCAGCGTGGCCCGACGATTGCGGATGCCGCCTTGACCGTCGGCCCGCTGCGCTTCACCGGCCAGAGCCTTGCCGTCTACGCCATCACGATAGCCTTCATCATCGCCCTCTGGCTGTTCTTCGGCCTTACGATGTACGGAAAAGCGCTGCGCGCCACCGCCGTCAATCGGCTGGGCGCGCGGCTCGTCGGTATCCGGACCTCGCTGTCGGGACAGATCGCTTTCCTGCTGGCCTCGGTGATTGGGGCGATCTCGGGAATTTTGATCGTGCCGATCACGACGCTTTATTACGACACCGGCTTCCTGATCGGCCTCAAAGGCTTTATCGCCGCGATCATCGGCGGGCTGGTCAGCTATCCCTTGACCGCGGTCGCGGCGCTCCTGGTCGGATCGGTCGAAGCCTTCTCCTCGTTCTATGCCAGCAATTTCAAGGAAGTCATCGTCTTCACGCTGATCCTTCCGGTTCTCGTGCTGCGGTCGCTGGCGGCGCCCGCGGTCGAGGAAGAGAAGGATTGATCGCGATGCAACGGCTGCCCATCATCGTGTTCGCGCTCGTCATGGCGGCGATCCCGTTCATTCCCGGCATGCCGCCGTTCTGGATCGTGCTGCTCGACAACATCGGCCTCTCCGCGCTGGTCGCGATGGGCCTCGTGCTGCTCACTGGAGTGGGCGGCCTGACGTCGTTCGGCCAGGCGGCGTTTTGCGGGTTTGGCGCCTATACCACGGCGGTGCTGACGACGGCCTACGGCCTGTCGCCATGGCTGACATTGCCGGCCTCGCTGTTGGTGAGCGGCGTCGCCGCGGTGCTGCTCGGCCTCGTCACGGTACGGCTGTCCGGCCATTACCTGCCGCTCGGCACCATCGCCTGGGGCCTCGGGCTGTTTTATCTGTTCAGCAAGCTCGAGTTTCTCGGTCGCAATGACGGCATCTCCGCGATTCCGCCGCTGTCGATCGGCTCGTTCAAGATGATCGACCCCGGGACGATCTATTTTGCCATCTGGATCGCGGTCTTGCTCTCGGCGCTGCTGACCATGAACCTGCTGGACTCCCGTACCGGCCGCGCCATCCGCGCGCTGCGGCGCGGCCACATCGCCGCCGAAGCTTTTGGGGTGCAGACGCCGCGCGCCAAACTTCTGGTATTCATCTACGCCGCGGTGCTGGCCGGTCTTTCCGGCTGGCTATATGCCCATTTCCAGCGCGCCGCCAATCCGACGCCGTTCGGCGCGCAGGCCGGCATCGAATATCTGTTCGTCGCGGTGGTCGGCGGCGCCGGCTATGTCTGGGGCGGCGTGCTCGGCGCCGCCATCGTCGTCATCCTGAAAGAGATCCTGCAGAGCTATTTGCCTTATGTGTTCGGAGGCCAGGGCCAGCTCGAGACCATCGTGTTCGGCATCCTCCTGGTGCTGCTCCTGCAACTGGCGCCGACCGGCGTGTGGCCCTGGCTGATGGCGCGATTGCCGTTAAAACTTAATCGCAAACGGCCCGACACTTCGCTTGTCTTGCCGGCGCGCCCAAAACCGCCGACCTCCGTTAACGTGCTTCTGCAGATCGACAACGCGCGAAAGCAGTTCGGCGGCGTGGTCGCGGTCAACGATGTCTCCTTCGACGTCCAGGCCCGCGAGATCGTCGCACTGATCGGACCGAACGGCGCCGGCAAGAGCACGACTTTCAATCTCATCACCGGCGTGCTTCGCCCGACCGGCGGCAGCATCTCGATTCTCGGCAACAAGTTCAACCACGCGCGGCCGCAACAGGTAGCAAAACTCGGCGTTTCCAGAACCTTTCAGCACGTCAAACTGGTGCCGGACATGACGGTGTTGGAAAACGTCGCGATCGGCGCGCATTTGCGCGGTCGCGCCGGTGCGCTCTCCAGCATGTTCCGGCTCGATCGCGCGGATGAAGCAAGGTTGCTGGCGGAAGCGGCGCGCCAGATCGAGCGCGTTGGGCTGGCCGACCAGATCGATGCGCTGGCCGGCTCGCTCTCGCTCGGCCAGCAGCGCATTGTCGAGATCGCACGTGCGCTGTGCATCGATCCGATGCTGCTGTTGCTCGACGAACCGGCCGCGGGATTGCGGCATATGGAGAAGCAGCAGCTCGCAAGCCTGTTGCGCCAATTGCGCGATGGCGGCATGTCGGTGCTTTTGGTCGAGCACGACATGGGATTTGTGATGGATCTCGCCGACCGCATCGTGGTGCTCGATTTCGGCACCAAGATCGCGGAAGGCACGCCTGAGGCGATCAAGACCAACCCCGAGGTGATAAAAGCCTATCTCGGAGCGGCTGCATGAGCATTCTTTTGCAGGTCACCGATGCGCACGTCGCCTATGGCAAGGTCGAAGCCGTACGCTCGGTGTCGCTCGAGGTCGGCGACAACGAGATCGTCACCATCGTCGGTGCCAACGGCGCCGGCAAAACCACGCTGTTGAACGCTATCATGGGCATCTTGCCGCTCAAGGGCCGCGTCAGCTTTGCCGGTGAGGACATGGCGCGGCTCGAGATCGAGGATCGCGTCGCGGTGGGCCTGAGCCTGGTGCCGGAACATCGCGAACTCTTTGCCACCATGAATGTCGAGGACAATCTGCAGCTCGGCGCGTTCCGGATCGCGAGGGCTGTCGCCGCAAGATCCTTCGAGCGCGTCTACACGCTGTTTCCGCGGCTAAAGGAGCGGCGCAAGCAACTAGCCGGCACGCTGTCGGGCGGCGAGCAGCAGATGCTCGCCATGGGCCGCGCTTTGATGGGCGCGCCGCGGCTGTTGATGCTGGACGAGCCGAGTCTTGGACTCGCGCCGATCATTGTCGCCGATATTTTCCGCACCATCTCCGAGTTGCGCGCCAGCGGCGTCTCGGTCCTGCTGGTCGAGCAGAACGCCCAAGCCGCCCTGCAAATCGCCGACCGCGCCTATGTGATGGAGCTCGGCGAGTTCGTTTTGGACGGCCCGGCCAAGGAAATCGCCGCCAACGCCCGCGTTGTCGCGAGCTATTTGGGATTTCAGCACGAAGGTGCCAGCGGGGTTTAATCGACGCTTGCTCCGTGCCAGCAGATGCGCTCCACTCCTCCCTCCCCTGGAGGGACCCTCCAGGGGAGGGTAAGGAATAGATTGCGCGGCTTCGATTGCTTTTTGCCGAGACTCAACGGCGACGCTCCGGTCACCCTCCCCTGGAGGGCTAAGGCGTGCACACATCTTTTGATCAGTGATCGGCGTCTACGAAAAACGCGAGTCTTATCAATAGTCGCTGCGGTACCGACGTGTAGGCACTTCCAAAACCGAGGGTCATCTAAGTCCCTGTATTTGAGTCGGTTTTCGAGATGAGTGCATGCGCTAGCCCACAAGGGGAGAGGGTGCACCGCCATTGCCGCGAGATCAAAGCGATGCTTCAATGCGAACGGATCAGACACTGTTCGGAGATGCCATGACTGCTCTCATCATCCGCGGCGGCACGGTCGTGAATCATGACCATTCGCACCCTGCCGACGTGCTTGTCGACGGCGAGACCATTGCCGCGATCGGCCCCAAGCTCAATGCGCCCACGGGCGCGGAAGTGATCGACGCCGGCGGCTGCTATGTGATGCCGGGCGGCATCGATCCGCATACCCACCTCGAAATGCCGTTCATGGGTACCGTCACCGCCGACGATTTCGAATCGGGCACCAAGGCGGCGCTGACCGGCGGCACCACCATGGTGGTCGATTTCTGCCTTCCCGATCCCGGGCAGTCGATGCTGGCGGCGTATCAGGAGTGGCGGCACAAATCCGAGAAAGCGGCGAGCGACTACGGCTTCCACATGGCGGTGACCTCGTGGTCGAAACAGGTGTTCGACGAGATGGAGATCGTGGTCAAAACCTACGGCATCAACACCTTCAAGCACTTCATGGCCTACAAGGGCGCGCTGATGGTCAACGACGACGAGCTGTATAACTCGTTCGCGCGCTGCGCCCATCTCGGCGCCATCCCGCTGGTGCATGCCGAGAATGGCGACGTGGTGGCGCGGATGCAGGAAGCGCTGCTCGAGCGCGGCGTCACCGGGCCCGAGGGGCACGCTTATTCGCGCCCGCCCGAGGTCGAGGGCGAGGCCACCAACCGCGCCATCATGATCGCCGACATGACCGGCGCGCCGGTCTACATCGTGCATACCAGCTGCCGGCAGGCCCATGAGGCGATCGCACGGGCCCGCGCCGCGGGAAAACGCGTCTATGGCGAGCCGTTGATCCAGCATCTCGTGCTCGATGCGCGCGAATATGACAACAGGAACTGGGACCATGCCGCGCGGCGCGTGATGTCGCCGC
>DATBYN010000370.1:0-3959 GCA_036513695.1 Bradyrhizobium sp.
CGCGGCACGACGACAAGGCTTCGGGGGGATCACCGAGGCTTCGGCCTCTCGGCGGTGCGTTCTTGCCCCAGGCGAGGTAGGACACCCCACCCAGGGGAAGAAACGTGCGGACAAAGCGACGATGGCCATTGCATCCGTCCGGTCGGCGCCGCGAGAACATTGCGGATCGTGCTGATCTAAAATCAACCCAATCATCAGACCTCGAGC
This sequence comes from Bradyrhizobium sp., assembly GCA_036513695.1. Lineage (GTDB taxonomy): Bacteria > Pseudomonadota > Alphaproteobacteria > Rhizobiales > Xanthobacteraceae > Bradyrhizobium. The sequence goes on from DATBYN010000370.1 coordinate 208, forward strand.
CATTCCTTGCGGACGTCGGCGTTGGCTTCGATGTCGGCGGGCGTGCCTTCGAACACGATGCGGCCGTGGCCCATCACGTAGAGCCGCCGCGAGATGCGCATCGCGATGGTCAGCTTCTGCTCCACCAGCAGGATCGACACTCCCCGCCGCGCGATCTCCTCCAGCAGGTGACCGACCTGCTCGACCAGCATCGGCGCCAGACCTTCGGTCGGCTCGTCGATCAGGATCAGATCCGGATCGCCCATCAGCGTCCGGCACATGGTCAGCATCTGCTGCTCGCCGCCGGACAGCACGCCGGCCGGATTGTTCTGCCGCGCCGCCAGATTCGGAAACAGCTTGAACACGTCATCGAAATTCCAGCGCCCGAAGGCGCCGGCGCGCTTCTGGCCGAGCATCAAATTCTGGCGCACGGTCAGCGTCGGGAACACCTGACGGTCCTCCGGCACGTAGCCGATGCCGGCCTTCGCCACCAGATTGGCGCGCAGGCCGGCGATGTCCCGGCTGCGGTAGCGCACCGTGCCGACCGGCTCGACGAGACCCATGATCGCCTTGCAAGTGGTAGACCGGCCGACGCCGTTGCGGCCGAGCAGGCTAACGATTTCGCCTTCGCCGACCGACAGGTTGACGCCCTGCAGGATGTGGCTCTTGCCATAAAAGGCATGCAGGTCGCGAACCTCGAGCATCATGCCGCGAGCGCCCCTAGATAGGCTTCCTGCACGGCGCGATTGGCGCGGATCTCCGCCGGCGGACCGGACGCCACGACCTGGCCATAGACCAGCACGGTGATTGTGTCGGCGAGGTCGAAGACGACGCGCATGTCATGCTCGACCATCACCAGCGTCTTGCGCTGGGTCACCCGTCGGATCAACGCCACGGCATATTCCGTCTCGCTGTGGCTCATCCCCGCGGTCGGTTCATCGAGCAGGATCATGCTGGCGCCGCCGGCGATCGTCATGCCGATCTCGAGCGCGCGTTGCTCGGCATAGGACAAGAGGCCCGCCTGCACGCCGCGCCGTTCGGCCAGGTTGAGGTCCTCCAGCAGCCGCTCGGTTTCCACGTTCAGGGCGCGTTGCCGGTCGAGTGCGTGCCAGAACGAATACCGGTAGCCGCGGCTCCACAGCAGGCTGCAGCGGATGTTCTCGAAGACGCTGAGCTGGTGGAAGATCGAGGTGATCTGAAAGCTGCGCGACAGGCCCAGCCGATTGATGCGGTGCGGCGGCAACCCGTCCAGTCTTGCCGCATCCAGCCTTATCTCGCCCGATGTGAGCGGGAATCGGCCGCTGATCAGGTTGAACAGGGTGGTCTTGCCGGCCCCGTTCGGGCCGATCAGCGCGTGACGCTCACCCGCGGCGACGTTCATGCTGACGCCGCGGATGATCTCGGTCTGGCCGAACTTCTTGGTGACGCCGGTGAGCGATAGCGAAGGCGGGCTCACGGCGATCCGGCGGGCTGAGCGATTTCCATCAGGCCGTCCCAGACACGCTTGAATTGCCTCGACTCGTGGGCAAGCCAGAAGCCGCCGCCCAGAAGGCACACCAGACAGATCAGCCACGGCACGGCGCTCTGGATGTCGAGCGGCTGGCCGAACAGCTCAAGGCGCTTGCCCTGGGCCCGGCCAATCGTGAAAAAGGACAGCAGCTCCACCAGCCCGATCGAGCCGAACAGCACGATCACACCGGGGACCAGAACGCGCGAATAGGGCAGCACGAGGCGGCGCATCAGCCCGGCCCGCATGATCGGCGCGTGTTTCAGTATAATGCCGGTGATGCCGGCCGGCGCGAAGATCACCATCGTGATGAACAGCACGCCGACATAGACGAGCCACGAGTTCGACATCAGGCTGACGACGCTTTGCAACAGCGTGATGAGGATCGCGCCGAGGACCGGTCCGACGAACGTGGTCGCGCCGCCGATATAGGCCATCAGCAACGCATTCGCCGCCAGCGGAGCGGCGACCGCATCGAAGGTGACGATCTCGTAGGTGATGGCGAACAGCCCGCCGGCGATGCCGGCATAGAAGCCGGCGAGAGAGAATTGCAGGAAGCGCACGATGCGCGGGTCGTAGCCGACAAACTGCGCCCGCTCATGGTTGTCGCGGCAGGCGTTCGCCATCCGGCCGAGCGGCGTTTTGGTGTGGAAATACATGCCGATGGCGGCAATCAGCGTCCAGGCCACGATCAGATAGTAGACCTCGATCGCATGCGCGTATTTCAGGCCGAACAGGCTGTTGTCGATCATGCGGTCGGTCTTGACGCCGCCCTCGCCGCCGAAAAAGTGGTGGAACATTGTCGCCGCGGTCGTGACGAGCTGGACGATGCCGAGTGTGATCATTGCGAACGCGGTGGAGCGCTGCTTGGTCGCCATGTACCCGAATACGGCGGCGAAGCCGAGGCCGCTTAGGCCGGCGAGCAGCGGGATCAGCTCCATCGGCACCGGCAGGTTGCCGGCGCCCGCGGCATTGAGGAAATGCACGGTGCTATAGCCGGCAAGGCCGAACAGCACCGAATGGCAAAACGACAGCAGGCCGGCCTGGCCCATCAGCATGTTGAACGACAACGCGAAGATGATCATCATGCCGGTCTGGCTCAGCACCGACACGATAAACCCGGCGTGCCGCGCATGCTGCCAGTCGTAGAACAGCCACGGCAGCACGACGGACACCAGCAGCGCCGCGAGCCACGGCCAGTAGCGCAGAGTTCGCGCGGCGGCAGGCCGTGCCGGCAGGATGCGAACCTTTCGTGCGTGCGTCGCCTCGCTCATGTCTCGCGGGTGCCCATCAGCCCGCGCGGCCGAAACACCAGGATCAGGATCAGCAGTGCGTAAGGCACCAGCGGGCCGATGCGCGACATCGGGATCGTGAGGATCTCGCCCAGCAAGTCGTTCGCAGCGAGCGTCACCCCGAACGGTTTGAGGGCATCGGCGAACGAGTAGTCGAACACGACGGAGAAGGTCTGCACCATCCCCATCAGGATCGACGCGATGAAGCAGCCGGCCAGCGATCCGAGGCCGCCGAAGATCACCACGACGAACACGATCGGCCCCATCGCGTCGGCCATAGCGGACTCGGTGGTCAGGTAATTGCCCGCGATCACCCCGGCTAGGCCGGCGAGAAACGAGCCGCCGGCAAACACAGTCGTGAACACCAGTGGCACGTTATGGCCGAGCGCGCTCACCATGCCGGGATGGGTCAGCGACGCCTGGATGATCAGGCCGATGCGGGTCTTTTTCAGCAGCAGCCAGGTCGCCAACAGCATCCCGCCCGATACCAGCAGCATGAAGCCGCGGTATGCCGGGAAGTTCTCGCCGTAGAGCGAGAACAACGGGAAGTCGAGCCCAGCCGGGACGCGGTACGCCATCGGCAGCATGCCCCATATCATCTGCACGCCGCGACCGATGATGAAGACCAAGCCGAAAGTGAACAGCAGTTCGGCGATATGCCCGTTGTGATGGACGCGACGGAGCCCCCAGACCTCGATGGCGGCGCCGATCGCCCCGCAAAGCACCGGCGCGATCACCAGGGCCGGCCAAAACCCGACCCACTGGTCGATCTGATAGGCGAAATAGGCGCCTAGCATATAGACGCTGGCATGCGCGAAGTTCAGCACGCCCATCATGCTGAGGATCAGCGTGAGGCCGCTCGCCAGCATGAACAGCAACATGCCATAGACGAGACCATCCAGCAGCGAGATCAGACCGACTTGCATGGCGTCAACGTACCCCGGTCATTGCCAGGAGCGAAGCGGCGAAGCAAT
>DATBYN010000371.1:0-2346 GCA_036513695.1 Bradyrhizobium sp.
TTATTGCCCGGGAACCGGGTGCGTAGGATGAAGGTGCGCACCGGATGTTGAGGGGTGCCCATGACCCGGACGCCGAAGCTCGGCGTGATCGAGTCCATGACGTCCATCGGCGCGGCGTTGCTCGCCGGCTTCAGCGACTTGATCGTGCGGTCGGTAAGGCGCTTGCGCATGGTGGCCTCCTAATGGTGGCAACGCCATGGCAACATTTTTTCTGAAATAGAGAAGTTGCCATCGCAACGGAAAGATACGCTTCGCAATGGGAAATACAAGGGGAATCAGTAGTATGGCGCAACGAATTGCACTGGTGTGAAACGGCATGAAATGGGTTGGCAGCTGCTATCTGACCAGCCGCAGCGAGTACCAGGCCGCGGGCGCCGGCATCGGGTCGGCCTGGCGCGAGACGCTGGGGAAAAATTTTCCGCCCTCGACCTTGCTCTACATTTCAGGCCTGGTCGATGAACGCGCGAAGGTCGAGATCGAGGTCACCGCGTTCGTGCCGGCCGCATGAGATTGCTGCCGATAAACAAGCGAACGCGCTAGATTTTTGATTCGACGCGTTTTCTTAGCGCGAACCGGCGCCCACTTCGCTTGAAAACGCTCTAAAGCTTGGACAGGCTGATCGAGGCGCCGCGGAACTGGCTTTCAGATCTGATCACAACGGACTGCTTGTTGCCCTTCGTCGTCAGCGTAAGGTTCGCCGTGAAACCCGGCGTGCTGACGATCACCTGGAAATTGCCGTTGGTTCCGCGCCCTTCGAGGTCTCCGTTAATGCCCCGGCTGCTTTCGCTCCAGGTGCCCGAAAGCACGCCGCGGTCGGCGACGACGTTGCTCTTGAGATCGAACCTGTAACTGTCGCTGGCGCAAACCAGGGTCTGGTTGAGGCCGTTGCCGCCCGCGCCCACGGCGTAGGTGGCGCGACATCGGATCCGCTCGGTCGATCCGTCATCGAGCGTGACGGTTCCTCCGCCCGTCCAGACGCCGGCCATGCCGGTGAACGGTCCTGATTGCGCGTAGCTTGCGGAGCTGGACACGCTGGCGGCGACCAGCGCAAAGAGGGCAAATATCAGACGCTTGAAAACCACTTGGGTATCGGGGTTTAGGCTCGTTTGACGGTTCCTCGTTTGATGGTTATTGCCGGGACGCTTCCCACCGGCCGCTGCAGGGTATGCCCGCTGATGCGCCATTCCATTTCCCCGATCCGGCATTGCCGCTCAGTTGTCCGTTCGCATATGCGCCACGGATTGTAACACGGACAAGACCTTCCCTGCCGATGCTGCCGGTAACATCTGCGCCAGGTGCAGAGATTTTGCCGTCGGTCACGGTGAGCGTCGAGCTGCTCGACGGTTCGCAGTTACCGGATTTTGTCACCACGGTGACTTGCCAAAGCCCGTCATAGGGCGTCTGGGCAATAGCGGGAACGGCGGTAAGGGCGGTTGCGGAAGCGAGAGCGGAAGCAAAAAATACCTTAGCAATGCGGTGCTGGCGCATGAATCAGATCCCCGAGTTGTGTGGATGACGCGACCCTTGTTTAGCGACAATGTGTCCAAAATTTGCTGCGCCGCGTCAACACCGAAAGTTCCCACAGGATCAAACATTTGATGTGGGGCTTGGTTCCTTTCGCGGAACGGTTGGCGTGCACAAAGATGCGCCATCGTGTCGCTGGTATTTTGTTACCTGGGAAGAGCCGGCGCCAAGGTCGCAAACTGCTCATCCTGCGGCTTTGCCGGCAGGCTGTTGTGGCGTTTGGCATAGTCGATGACGTCGCCGAGAAGCTTTAGGCCGAGCGGCGCCAGCGCCCGTTCCCACAATTCCCGCGCGGTCTCGCCCTTTTTGACAAAACACCATTCCTGGGCCGCAATCGCGCCGGCGTCCATGCGGTCGGCGAGGTGATAGATGGTGCCGCCGGCGATCGGATCGCCTTCCTTGACGGTCCATTCCACCGCCGCGATCCCGCGGTGGCGCGGCAGCAGCGAGGGGTGATAGCCGATACCGCCCAGCCTTGAGGCCGCCAGCGCCTCTTTGCTGATGCGGGCGTGGCTGTGCGCGGTCACGATCAGGTCGGTATCCCCGGCGATTTCGGAAGCCGCCACGAATTTTGAATTGGCCTGCACTTTGACCTCGACGCCGGCGGCGCGGGCGGCCGCCGCGAGCCGGTCCTCGGCGTCGGCAACGACGACGCGGGCGATCTCGATGTCATGTTGGCGCAACATATTAAAAGTCGTCACGCCGAAATGGCGAGAGCCGACGAGGGTAATTCGCATGGTTGTGCTGATCCGTCCTGCCGCGAGATATTTCGTCCGTCGATAACACGCCGCGGGGCTCTATCGCGACACCCGCTAGCGCGCC
>DATBYN010000372.1:0-2869 GCA_036513695.1 Bradyrhizobium sp.
GCCATTGCGCGCCGCACAGCGATTTGGCACCCCGCAGGCTCTGACTTTCCGGTGATCCGTCCCGGAACAGAGATGCGCGAATTGCAAAAGATTTTTTCGGGATGCTGTCGGAAAGGGGGCCGCGCGAACGTCCTTGGGACAGCGAAGCTGCCGGCACTCCGCGAGAGGCCTGTAGACTGACGCGTCAAGAGTACCAGGAAGGAGCTGATATGATGATGACCGATAAGTACGTGGACGGGTTCGTTCTTCCCGTTCCGGCCAAGAACATCGACGCCTACAAGCAGTTTTCCGCGAAAGCCGGCGCGATCTGGAAAGAGCACGGCGCTCTTGAATACATCGAATGCGTCGCCGACGATGTGAAGGCGGGCAAGGTCACATCGTTTCCTCAAGCGGTGAAGCTTGAGGCGGACGAAGTCGTGGTGTTCTCCTGGATCGTCTACCAGTCGCGAGAGGATCGTGATCGCATCAATGCGGCCGTGATGAGTGATTCGCGCCTGAAGATGGATCCGCAGGATATGCCGTTCGACGGCAAGCGATTGTTTTGGGGTGGCTTCAAGGTTCTCCTCGCGCTTTGAGAACATCGCACGGAGACGGCGTCGGTTCGCGGCGGCTATTACGATCTATAAGCAGGTCTTGAAGACGTCGCAGCTGGCCTCGCATGGAGATGGGATCGTCAGCGGCTTCATCGGCTACCGAATTTGGTTGCTGGCGCGGCACAAGCCGACATCGGGTAAGCCGCCGCGATCGATCTTGATTTACGAATACGTTCCGCTAGGGTCCGCGCGTCGCGCCGTCGGGATTTTCGATACAAGGCCAGCCATGCGCATCACCGAAAACACGCCGTCGCGTCTCAGGCTACGCGACCGGACGCTATGGATTTCGGCGGTTTGCTTTGCCGCTGCCGCAATCTTCGTTGTTCGCTTCGCCTTCGATCGCGATCAACCCGCCGTACTGATTCCAGCCGCGTTATTCGCGATGTTTGGACTAGCTTTCCTGCGCGCAACCGACGTGACCTTCGACAAGATCGAGCGGGTCTGCGCCATACGGCGGCTTGACGTGCTGCGTCTCACGCGTATCCGTCTCGCGTTCGCCGAGATCACCGAGGCCAGGGTGGAGATCGCACCGATGCCGGACAACCCGGCGGTTCCCCCCTGCCGTCTCAGCCTCGTGACGCCGTCGGCGGTTGTGCCGCTGACGACGGGTTATGAGCCGAGCCAGGAGCGTTACAACGCCATGCGCGATGCGGTGCTCGAAGCAGTGTTGGCAGATGGCAAAAGGCCGGCCGCACCCGATCCGGTCCGCATGCTCGCGAAAGCGGGACGCATCATCGACGCGGTGGCGATGCTGCGGGCGCGCGATGGACTTGACCTGACAACCGCGTCCAAACGCGTCGACGAGCTGCGCAAGGCGCAGGACCCTTAACGGTCCATCGCCGCCTGCGGGGCCGCAATAATTTCAGTTTTGCGAAGTTTGAGAGCTTGAAGATCAAGGCGTTGTCTTCGCTCCTCGCCGAGGCTGCGAACATCTTCGAATCGGATGGGGACAACCCGGTTCGATACAAGCAGAACACATAGGGCCGTTGTCATTCCAAGGAGCGATTGGCGCTGCCGACCGAAGTAAGCGCGGCGCAGCGGGCAGAAGTGTCGTCGCTACCGCTTCTCCGTCGCAAACCCATAAATCAGCGCCAGCCGATCCAGGCACTCGCGAAATCGGCGGGCGAAATAATCGGTCCAGCGCTGGGTGCGCAAGCCGCGCCGCAGCCCGATCTGCTCCATCGACAGGCCGAGAATCAAAACCTCGTGCACCAGCGCCGAGCCGTCGGCGCCGAGTTCGCGCTCAGTGCGGTTGAGCCGCAGCACGGCCTTGCGCTGGCGTTCGGTGATCGGCTCCCGCGCCTGCCCGCCGTCGACATATTCCCGCGTCGGATCGACCGCGCGCGGGCCGCGCTCGGCCTTCTCCCAATCGTCCTGAAACGCGCGGCCGCCCTGGTATTGCGCCTCGTCGATCTGGCGATGCGAATGCAAACGCCCCAGCGGATCGTTGCGGAGCGAGCGCAGCGTGACGATCTTTTCGCCGGGCTCCAGGCCTAACGGATCGTCCACTTCGACCGCCGCCGCCTCGGCGTTGCGCGGCAAATCTCGAGACCTGCGGTCGTGAATCCGTGCCGCCTTTTGCAACCTGTTGCGTTTTGCCTGCGCCATATGGACTTCTCCCTGGAAGTTAAAGATTCAAAAATGCCGGTTGCGCGGTTGGCGCGTCATGCCACCGCGACAAGCCTGAGCAAGACAGTGCCGGCGGCGCGCTCCGAGGCGGTGCCGGGGCCGCGCGCCAGATGAAAATGCGGACCGCAATAACTCGAGCCCGGACGCCGCTTGTGACCGCAAAATGTGATGGCCTCGCCCTCCTCGTCGCCGCCATAGGGATAACGGCAATCGCCTCGCTCGAGATCGAGCAAGCAAAGATGGCGCGGATCGATTTCGACACAGCGAAGCTTTTCCATTTTCACACGCTCGAAAACCGGTATCCGCTGTAGGGGCTCGGGAACGTGGCGCTCACGCGGTCTTTCAAGATGCGGCGACTGCGTCGTCGGCGCAGGCTTGGACATTTGGTCCGGTCGGTCCGGCCCGGCAAACGCCATCCGCTTGGCGCGGCCGATCGCGGCACTGCGGGAATAGGCGGTGCCGAATTTCGCGTTGAGCGCCCGCGCGGCTTCCGAAAAAGACATGTTCCTGGCGAGATAATCGTGCAGCGCTTCCGAATGCTCGGACGGCCAGTCGGTCGATTGCATGGGTCGCTCTCCGGACGCCTCTCGATTTCGGGCAATTTCCGATATTCCGAAATAAATGTCAAGTCCGATTTCTGAAAATCG
>DATBYN010000373.1:0-6411 GCA_036513695.1 Bradyrhizobium sp.
CGCAACCGTCCCGGATTTCGCGGAGCCTGTCGTCGGGCGGCGCTTCGCGCCGACCCGTTGGCTCCATCCGGGCTACGCTACTTCATTGAGTCATCCGCCTGTCGCAAAACCTTCGGCCTAGAGTCAAACTGAGCGGGCACCCTCCGTCGTGATTCGACGAGGGTTCACCGGCAATGGCGATTGCGATACGCGCGAAGCAACATCTGACCAGGCGTCAATTGTTGGTTCGCGGAGCGTCCACCATCGCGCTCGCGAGCGCAGGCGGTCTCGCCAGACCCTATCTCTCCAGGGCCGCGGATCGCCCGCAGATCGCAAGCGGACTGCAGTCGGGCGATGTCTCCGCAAATTCGGCGGTGGTGTGGGCGAGGGCCGACCGGGCCGCGCGCATGCAAGTGGAATATTCGACGGTCGAAAGTTTCAAGACCATCCTTGGCGCCGCGTCGTCCGATGCGTCGCCGGAGCGCGACTTTACGTCAAAGGTGCTGCTCGAAGGTCTGCCGCGGGGCGCGGACATTTTCTATCGGGTACGGTTTGACAATATCGATGGATCGATATCCGGCGAAACCCAAATCGGGCATTTCCGCACGGCATCAACCGACAAAAAATCGGTCTCGTTTGTCTGGTCCGGCGATACCGCGGGCCAGGGCTGGGGCATCGATCGCAGCCGCGGCGGCATGCGCACCTACAAGACCATGCTGGAGAACCGCCCGGACTTTTTCATTCATTCCGGCGATCACATCTACGCCGACTGTCCCGTCCCCAGTGAACTGAAACTGCCGAACGGCGAACTCTGGCGCAATATCGTCACGCAAGAGAAATCCGTCGTCGCGCACAGCCTCACGCAGTTTCGCGGCAACTATAAATACAATCTGCTCGACGATAATTTGCGCGCCTTCAACGCAGAAGTGCCGATGTTCGCGCAGTGGGACGACCACGAAGTGACCAATGACTGGTCGCCGATCGGTAGCGCCGACGAGACCGGCTACGCCGAGGACGGCAGCTCGCGGCTGGTGATGCGCGCGCGCCAGGCGTTTTTTGAATTCATGCCGATCCGCGAGATCCCGGCGCAAACGGGGCGTGTCTATCGCAAGATATCCTACGGGCCGCTGCTCGATGTCTTCCTGATCGACATGCGCAGCTATCGCGATTCGACCTGGAACAAGCGCGAGGATCGTAGCGATACCTTTATCCTGGGCGCGGCTCAGCTGGCCTGGCTGAAACGCGAGCTCGCCGCATCCGACGCCACCTGGAAGGTGATCGCCGCGGACCTGCCGATCGGGCTGATCAGCGAAGACGCGATTGCGCTGGGCAACGGGCCGCCAGAGCGGCGCGAACACGAGATCGCCGATCTGTTGTCGTTCCTCAAGCGCGCCGGCATCAGGAATACCGTGTGGTTGACCGCCGACATGCACTATACGGCCGCGCATTGTTACGATCCGAACCGCGCGGTGTTCCAGGATTTCGAGCCATTCTGGGAATTCGTCTCCGGCCCGCTTCATGCGGGGACCTGGGGGCCTGGTGAGTTGGATAACACCTTCGGCCCCAAAGCGATGTTTCAAAAGGGTTGCAGCGCCGAACAGGGCGAAAATCTCGCACCCTGCTTCGGACTGCAGTTTTTTGGCCGCGTCGATATCGATGGCGGCACCGGCTTCATGACGGTGACATTGAAAGACGTCGACAACCGCGCCCTATGGTCGGTCGGCATCGAGCCGCGGCCGGATGCGCGGCCGGGCAGGCTCTTCGCCGAGCACATCTGAGTCATCCGCACTTTCGGAAGGCTGGCTCCGCGTAACTCGATCTTGATTTGGACGCCGTGCCGCGGGCAGACTATCAAGACGGCAGACCCGCCGTCGGTCCTCAATCTTTCAACGAAACGCACGTTTCAAGCGGCATCGCCGGTTAATGATGCCGGGTTTCGAGTCTTTTATCTCCCAAGGAGTCATCATGGAATATCTGCAAACCCAGGGCATCCGCCTGCCGCGGCTCGGGCTCGGAACCTTTCGCATGCAGGGCGATGCCTGCCGCGCCGCGGTCGAGAGCGCGCTGGCGCTCGGCTACCGGCACATCGACACCGCGGAAATGTACGGCAATGAAGAGGCGATCGGCGCCGCCATCGCCCCGGCGGGGATCAAGCGCGACGATCTGCATGTCACCACCAAAGTCTGGCACGAAAACCTCGCTCCCGATGCGATCCGCCGGGCGTTCGACGCTTCCTTGAAAAAGCTCCGGCTCGATCACGTCGATCTCTACCTCGTGCACTGGCCTTCGAAGAACATGAACCTGCCCGCGATGTTCGAAACCCTGATGAAGCTGAAGCAAGAGGGCCGCAGCCGCGCCATCGGCGTTGCCAATTTCAACGTTGCGCTGTTGAAGACCGTGGTTGAGGAGATCAAGGCGCCGATCGCCTGCAACCAGATCGAATATCACGTGATGCTCGACCAGACGAAGTTGCGAAAATATCTGGCGGCGAAATCGATCCCGCTGGTGGCCTATTGCCCGCTGGCGCAGGGCCGCGTCGCCTCCGATGAGACGCTAATCGCGATCGGCCGCAAGCATGGCGCCAGCGCAGCACAAGTGGCGCTGAAATGGTTGCTCGATCAGGATGGCGTCGCCGCGATCCCGAAGACCTCGCGGAAGGAAAGCCAGAAGGCCAATCTCGACGCGCAAAATATCGGCCTCGATGACGAGGACCTCAAGGCCATCGCCGGCTTGCTGAAAGACAAGCGCTGCGTGAACCCTGGATTCGCGCCGGCGTGGGACTAGCGCTTGCGATCAGGTTGTAGGGTGGGCAAAGGCGCTCTTTGCGCCGTGCCCACCGCTTTTTTCTGATTTTTGCGGCCTCATTCGACCTCCGGTTGGTGTTCTTCCATCAAGGGCGGCCGGAAGCCGCCGATGCGACCCGCCGACGCAAGGCGGAGCGATCGGCACCCCGTAAACGTTTTGATGCCGCAAAAGAAGAATGGCCCCTCGCGGGGCCATTCCTGTGTCGACCTTTTAGTATTCGTGGTGATGATGCTTGGTGATCACCACCTTATCGCCGTGGCGATGGCGCCAGCCTTCGTGCCAGCCGCGGTCGCGATGTTCGCGGAACTCGGCCCGCGCACCGGAGCGATCATGATCGCTGTAGCGATCGTGGTCGCGGTGGCCGATCACGACGTCCTCGGCGCTTGCGATCGACGGCGCGGCGACCGCGATGGCGCCGAGTGCGGCAATCACATATCCAAGCTTCTTCATGCTGTTCTCCTCCATCAGCAAAGGATTAAACATTCGAGCCGCGTGGAACGTTCCGACGGAACCTCAAGAGAATTCTGAACAGCTGTTCAGCTTGGCTCGCGCCATCAGCTCAGCGTCCGCAATAACAGCGCGCTCGAGCCGCATTTGTGCTGTGGCGGCGTTGGATTGCCGTTGGCGGTGAACTTGCCATCCCTGATGGTGTATTCCCGCTTCTGGTTGCGATTATAGATCGCGCGCGTGGTGCCGTCAGGCTGCATCATCAGGCCATATTCGCGGGTCTCCCTGGATTTCGGAAAGTAGACGCGCAAATTGAGCATGCCGTCTCCGGAGACCTCGGCGCTGAGCACCCGGTTTTCATCTGACGCGTCGCCAAAGTCGCGCCGGTGCACAACGCGGCCGCCCTTTGCAATTTCATAGGACAGCACCGTGCCCCGGTCTCTGTCGGGCGCCAGCGAACAGTCGAGCGACCAGGGTCCGATCAAGCCCCATTTGAGCGCCGTCTCGGCCATCGTTGCCGCGGATGCGGTGACCGCAAGCGTCATGGAAAAAACGATGGCCACCGCCAACCGGCTCACATGCCCGTTCACGTTCCGTAGCTCCGCTTTCGGTGAGATGACTGGCGCTCGAAACTTAGCATTTCGATACGGACCTGCAATGCGGCGACACCATCGATGGGCCGCTTGTGGAGCGCCGGTACCCGGCGCATGATCTGCCACAAAACAAAATTTGGGGGAACGCCAGCATGTCCGCATTGTCGCGCCGCAATTTCCTTGCCGGATCGGTCGCCGCCGCCACGCTGTCGGGGCGTCTTACAGGCTCCGCCGACGCGGCGATGGGCCCCGCCGACAAGTTCGATCTGTTGATCAAAGGCGGCGACGTGCTCGATCCCAGCCAGTCGCTGCGCGGAAAGCGCGACATCGGCATCCGCTGGGGCGTGATCGAGGCAATCGAGGCGGAGATCCCCACCGAGCGTGCGTTGAAGACGATCGACGCGTCAGGCAAATTGGTGACACCGGGCCTGATCGATCTGCACTGCCACGTTTACCCCTACGGCTCCGCGATCGGCATTCCCGCCGACGAACTGGTGCAGTTTCAGGGAACGACGACCGTAGTGTCGGCGGGCGATGCCGGCGTCAACAACCTCGCGGCATTGCGCCGCTATATCGTGGCGCAGTCGCGGGCGCGGATCTATGCCTTCGTCCATATCGCCAATAACGGTCTGTCGGCGTTCCCGGTCGCCGAGCTCTACAACATCGACAACGCGCAAACCGAAGCCTGCGCCATGGCGCTCGCCGAAAATCCGGATTTCCTGATCGGGGTGAAGGTCAGGATGTCGGAAAACGTCATCTTCAAGCACGGTCTGGAGCCGCTCAAGCGCGGCATTGCGGCCTGCGAGATGTGCGGCTGGCCGGCGAAGATGATGGTGCATATCGGCGGCGTCGAGACCAGGGAGCTGATGTCGCAAATCCTCGATCTGCTGCGGCCGGGCGACGTCTTGACCCATGCCTATTCCGGCGCGCCGAACATCGCCGGCGCCTTCACCAACATCGTGCAGGACGGAAAACTGTTGCCGGCCGCGCTCGCCGCCAAGCAGCGCGGCGTTATTTTCGATGTCGGCCATGGCGGCGGCAGTTTTGACTTCACGGTTGCGGAAATAGCGATCCCGGGCGGCTGCACACCCGATACCATTTCGTCCGATATCCATGTATTCTCCGGTAATTCTCCCGGCGTGCCGTTTTTGCCGAACGTGATGAGCAAGTTCATGGCGATGGGCTTTTCGCTCGAACAGGTAGTGACCATGACGACATCAGCGCCGGCCAAAATCATTAACCGCGCGCCCAAAATTGGCACCCTGCAGGTCGGCGCGCCCGGCGACGCCGCGGTCATGGAGTTGGTGGAAGGGCCGGTCACGTTCGTCGACACCCGCAACAACAAGCGCGACGGCAAGGTTTTCCTGAAACCCGCGCAGACCGTAATCAACGGCGTGCCGTTCGGCCGGCCCTATCAGGCGCCGTTCGCGGTACGGTGAGGCGGTTTTTCATCAAGTCACCAAGCAAATTTCGATCAACATCAAGTGGGGGAGACACTGTGCGAACACGTGCAAATCTGAAGCTGTTACTTTGCGTGACGGCTCTATTGGGAGCAGGATTCTTGTCATCCGCGAGCGCCGCGACATTTGTCTATGTCGGAAATGCCGATAGCCAGGATGTCACTATTCTGGAACTCAAACCGGGCGGCGATCTGACGCTGGTCGACAACGTGGCGGTGCCCGGTCCCACCAAGCCCGGCGGCTCGCTTCCGCTCGCGGTCAGCCCTGACAAAAAGCGTCTCTATGTCGGCTTGCGCAACGAGCCGTATTCAGCGGTGACCTTCGCAATCGACGCCAAGACCGGCAAGCTGACGCTGGTCGGCCCCGGTCCGCTGGCCGATTCAATGGCCTATATCGTCACCGACCGGAGCGGGAAATTTCTGCTGAGCGCGTCGTATGGCGGCAACAAGGTTGCGGTCAATCCGATTGGACCCGACGGGGTGGTGCAGGCGGCGCAGCAGATCATGGCGACGCAGCCGAATGCGCATTGCATTCTGCCCGATCCGTCGAACCGCTACGTGCTGCACACCAGTCTCGGCGGCGACCTGGTGTATCAGGAGAAATTCGACGTCAAGACCGGCCAGCTGACGCCCAACGATCCGCCGAGCATCAGCATCAAGGCCAAAGCGGGGGCGCGTCATCTGGTGTTTTCGCCGAACAAGAAATTCGTCTATCTGGTCGATGAGCTCGACGCATCGATCTACGTTTTCCCGTGGGACGCCAAGACCGGCACCTTGAGGAAGGAAGTTCAGGTCACGACTGCGCTGCCGAAGGGCTTCGACGGCAAGCCCTGGGCGGCCGATATCCACCTGACGCCGGATGGCAAATTTCTCTACGCTTCTGAGCGTACCACCAGCACGCTCGCGGCATTTCGCGTCGACCCCAAGACGGGATTATTGACATCGATCGATTCCTACCCGACCGAAAAGCAGCCGCGTGCCTTCAATATCGACCCGACCGGCCACTATCTGCTCGTCGTCGGCCAATTGTCCAATAGCCTGACGGCCTACGCGATCGACAAGGCGACGGGCAAGCTCACCAAGCTGAGGGAATATCCGATGGGCAAGAATCCGAACTGGGTCGAGATC
>DATBYN010000374.1:0-20843 GCA_036513695.1 Bradyrhizobium sp.
GTTTGCTCGCCGGCAGCACAGTGATCACCTCGCCATGGGTCTTCCAGACCGGCGCAAGCGCGGCGGGCGAGGTCAAGGTCGGCGTTCTCTTCTCGCTGACCGGCGGTCTCTCGATCATCGAGAAATCGCTGCACGACGCCACCATGATGGCCATCAGCGAAATCAACGAGGCAGGCGGCGTCAAGGGGATGAAGATTGCGGCGATCGCCGAAGACGGCGCGTCCGATCCGAAGACCTACAATGAAAAGGCTTCAAAACTGGTGATCCAGGATCGCGTGCCGACGGTGTTCGGATCCTACACCTCCGCGAGCCGCAAGGCGGTGCTGCCGGTGTTCGAGAAGCGCAACAATCTATATTTCTACCCGACTTACTACGAAGGCTTCGAGTGCTCGAAGAACGTCGTCTACACCGGCGCGGTTCCGAACCAGCAGCTTTCGAACTTCATTCCCTGGATCATCAAGACGCTCGGCAAGAAGAAGTTCTTCATCGTCGGATCGAACTACATCTACCCGCGCGAGATGGCGAAGGTCTCGAAAATCCTGATCGAGAAGAATGGCGGCGAATGGATCGCCGACGAATACCTCGAGCTCGGTCACTCCGAATGGGGTTCGATGGTCAACAAGATCAAGGGCTCCGGCTGCGACGTGGTGCTGTCGAACGTGGTCGGCGATTCCGTCGTCGCGTTCTACCGCGAATACAAGAACCAGGGCCTGACCCACGACAAATTGCCGATTTGCGCCACGGTGACCTCCGAAATCGAGATCGCGGCGATGGGTCCCGAATATGCGGTCGGAAGCTTTACCTCGTTTCCCTACTTCCAGGCCATCGACACCGACCGCAACAAGGCGTTCGTCGAGCGCTATCGTGCTTTCGTCAAGGATCCGAAAGCGGTGACGCATCACGCGCTGGAATCATCCTACTTCCAGGTCTTCCTGTGGAAGCAGGCGGTCGAAAAAGCCGCCGAAATCACGCCGGCCGCGATCAGGGAGGCGGTAAAGGGTCAGGAATTCGACGCGCCCAACGGCCACGTGAAGATCGATCCCGACAATCTGCACACCTACCTCACGCCGCGGATCGCGCAATGGCTCCCGGACGGCCAGGGCAAGATCATCGACGCCTACAAGGAGCCGACGATTCCGCTGCCTTACGTGGCTTATGGCGAAACCGAGAGCAATCTGTTCTGCACTGCCAAGGGACTCGATACGTCGAAGCTCAAAATCTGAAAATGGCATCAAGATCGTCTACCGCGCGTCTTGGAGCATGATCCGGAAAAGTGGGAACCGGTTTTCCGAAAAGATCATGCTTAAACAAAAGATGAGATCATGATCCGATCCAATCGGATCATGATCTGGCGGTAGACGAAGCCAACGGGGTTGCGCTGAATGCTCGAAGTCCTGTTCATCGGCCTGAGCCTCGGCTCCATCCTTTTGCTGGTGGCGCTCGGTCTTGCCATCACCTATGGCGCGATGGGCGTGATCAACATGGCCCATGGCGAGATGGTGATGATCGGCGCCTATGTCACGGTGCTCTGTGGCATCTGGTTGGGCCTGAATATCTTTGCTGCCATCCCGATCGCGTTCGCGGTGACGGCGCTGATCGGGCTCGCGATCGAGCGCGTCATCGTGCGTCGTCTGTACGGCCGCCTGCTCGACACATTGCTCGCGACTTGGGGCATCGCAATCCTGATTCAGCAGGCAGTGCGGCTTGAACTCGGCCTGTCGTTCTTCGGCATCCATATCCCAGGCCTCGGGCCCGGATTGCAGAACGTCAGCGTTCCCTTGACGCTGCAAGGGACGTTGATGCTCGGAAGTGCCGAGATCAACCGCTATCGCGCCTTCATCATCGTGGTGACGGCGGTCTTGACCGCCCTGTCCTGGCTGATCATGTATCGCACGCCGTTCGGCACCCAGGTGCGCGCGATCATCCGTAACCCGAAAATGGCCGCGGCCTGCGGCATCGACGTCGCGCGCGTCAACGCGCTGACCTTCGCGCTCGGTTCTGGTTTGGCCGGCGTCGCCGGCGTGATGATGTCGGGCTTCAAGACGGTTTTTCCGGACATGGGCACGCCGATGGTGGTCGACGGTTTCATGGTGGTGGTGATGGGAGGCGTCGGCAGCCTGCTCGGATCGGTGTTTTCGGCCGGCATCCTCGGCGAGATCAACGGTCTGGTCGCCGCAGGCACCAACGACATCCTGGCGCGGGCGGTGGTGTTCGGCGTCGTGATCATGATCATCATCCTCAAGCCCAAGGGCCTGTTTTCGCTTAGGGGGCGCTGAGCGATGTCCGAAAAACAGCGCGTCGAAATCGCGATCTACCTGGCGTTCTTCGCGCTCATCATGTGCGCGCCTTTGCTGCTCGATCCGTTCTGGCTCAACCGCATCGCCAAATATCTGGTGTTCGGCATGCTCGGCGTCGCGGTGGCGCTGTCCTGGGGCTATGCCGGCATCCTCAATCTCGGCCAGGGACTGTTTTTCGGCGCCGGCGCCTACATGGTGGCGATGTCGCTAAAGCTCGCTAGTCCCACCAGCCTGCAGCAGGGCTCCGACAAACCAGTGCCCGATTTCATGCTGTGGAACGCCGAGCCCGGCGCGCCCACTGAATTGTGCTGCATCAACAAGGCCTCGTTCCTGTGGCTGCCGTTCCAGCATCAATGGTTCGGCGTCTTCATGGGATTGGTCTTGCCAATCGCGATCGCAACGCTGATCGGCACCATCGTGTTTCGTAAACGCATCGCCGGCGTGTTCGTTTCAATCATCACGCTGGCGCTGGTGCTCTTGGTGCGTCTCGTCGTGATCGATGCGCAGCCCGTCACCAACGGGTTTAACGGTCTCACCGATTTGGGCTGGTTCAAGTTCGGTGAATTCGAGTTCGACCCGTATATCGTCCCGACCTATTACTTCGTCGCCATCGCGCTCTGTCTGGTTCTCGCGGCCGCGCGGCTATTGATCGAAACCAGGGCAGGCTTGATCCTGCAGGCGATCCGCGACGACCAAAACCGGGCGCGCTATCTCGGTTTTGACGTGCCGCTCTACCAGACGTTTTTTTTCGCGGTATCGGCGGGCATCGCCGGCCTTGCCGGCATGTTTTATGTCGTGGTGTCGGAGTTCGCCTCGCCCACCTTCATGGACCTCACCTTCTCGATCACCATGGTGGTGTGGGCCGCGGTCGGTGGGCGCTCGTCGATCCTGGGGGCGTGTATCGGCGCCATCGTCATCAACATGATTTCGGCGACCGTCAGCGAGACCGAAGGTTTTGCCGAGGCGTGGAAGGTCATCATCGGATTGATTTTTGTGCTCGTCGTCCTCTATCTGCCGCGCGGTTTTGCCGGGCTCGCTCACGATCTGGTCGATCGCCTGCTCGCCCGCCGCAAGGCGCCGTCGCAACGCATCGTCGGCGCGTCCGACGCCTCGCAACTGGCGGAGTGAGCGGGAATGGCTCAGGTCGCGCTCATGATCGATGGTCTCGGTGTCGACTTCGGCGGCTTCAAGGCGGTCAACAATGTGTCGCTGACGATCGAGGAGGGCGAATTGCGGGTGCTGCTCGGCGCCAACGGCGCCGGAAAGACTACGTTGATGGATCTCGTGTCCGGCAAGACCAAGAGCACCGAAGGGCGGGTGTTTCTGCACGATACCGAAATCACCAATTGGGAAGAGCACAAGATCGCGCGCGCCGGCATCGGGCGAAAATTCCAGATCCCAAGCATCTTCAAAGACCTGACGGTGCGTCGCAATCTCGAAGTCGCGAGTTGTCGGAATCCCGCGGTGCTCGCCAATCTGCGCTTCGGTTTTGCGAAGGAAGCCTCCGATGTCGACCGCGTGCTCGAGCTGATCGGCCTGACAGAGGAGGCCAACCGGCTCGCCGCCTATCTCAGCCACGGCCAAACCCAGTGGCTCGAACTTGGCCTCTTGATCACCCAAAATCCGAAGGTGATTTTGCTCGACGAACCGACCGCCGGCATGACGCAGGCGGAGACTCACAAAACCTCGGAGATCGTCAACAGCCTGAAAGGCAAGCATACCCTGATCGTGGTCGAGCACGACATGGCTTTCGTGCGCGAGATCGCCGAGCGCATCACGGTGCTGCATCTCGGCGCGGTACTGGCGGAAGGCAATGTCGAAGACATCGAGAACGATCCGAAAGTACGCGCAGCCTATCTCGGTTCGAAGGGGATCGGCTGATGCTCAAATTGACCAACGTCAATAGCTTCTACGACCGCAGCCACATCCTGCATGCGGTGTGCCTGGACATTCCGATCGGCAAGGTGACGGCCGTGCTCGGCCGCAACGGCACCGGCAAGACGACGCTGTTGAAGACGCTGATGGGCCTCACCGACCGCATGGAGGGCCAGATCAGTCTCGACGGCACCGAAATCGGCAAGGAGGCGACGTTTCGCCGCGCCCGCGCCGGCATCGCCTATGTGCCGCAGGGCCGCGAGATCATTCCCGACTTCTCGATCCGCGAAAACATCCTGATGGGCGCGTTCGCGCGCGCCGACGGCAAGCGGCAGATTCCGGAACTGGTGCCGGAACTGTTTCCCTATCTGATGGATAATCTCGAACGCCCTGGCGGCGTTCTCTCCGGCGGCCAGCAGCAGCAACTCGCGATCGCCCGCGCGCTTGCCGCCCAGCCCAAAATCATCCTGCTCGACGAGCCGAACGAAGGTATTCAGCCGTCGATCGTCGAGGAAATCGAAGCCGTCATTATCCGTCTCAACCGGGAAGTCGGCCTGACCGTCGTGCTGGTCGAGCAGAATGTCGCCTTTGCGCGCCAGGCAGCGCACTGCTTCGCCATGATGGAGAAGGGGCGGATTGTCGTGTCCGGCGCGATCGATGAGTTAAGCGATGATATGGTCCATCGGCACATGGCGGTGTGACGCAGATCATCGGAGGTTAAGCGCTGACGAGAAAAGAAATACTTCAAAACTGTCTACCAACCGCAAGGAGAGTAACATGCTGCACGGCGATATTTCATCGAGCAATGACACGGTCGGCGTCGCCGTCGTGAATTACAAGATGCCCCGGCTTCACACCAAGGCGGAAGTGCTGGCCAACGCGAAAAAGATCGCCGACATGATCGTCGGCATGAAGACCGGCCTGCCCGGCATGGATCTCGTGATTTTTCCGGAATATTCGACCCACGGCATCATGTACGACTCCAAGGAGATGTACGAGACGGCTTCGGTCGTGCCGGGCGAGGAAACCGAGATTTTTGCCGAAGCCTGCCGCAAGGCAAAAGTCTGGGGCGTGTTCTCGCTGACCGGCGAGCGCCACGAGGAGCATCCAAAGAAGGCGCCCTACAACACGCTGATCTTGATGAACGACAAGGGCGAGGTGGTCCAGAAATATCGCAAGATCATGCCGTGGGTGCCGATCGAGGGCTGGTATCCCGGCAACTGCACCTACGTCTCCGAAGGACCGAAGGGGCTAAAAGTCTCGCTGATCATCTGCGATGATGGCAACTATCCCGAGATCTGGCGCGACTGCGCGATGAAGGGTGCCGAGCTGATCGTGCGCTGCCAGGGCTACATGTATCCGGCCAAGGACCAGCAGGTGGTGATGGCGAAGGCGATGGCGTGGGCCAACAATTGCTACGTGGCGGTTGCCAACGCCGCCGGCTTCGACGGCGTCTATTCCTACTTCGGTCACTCCGCGATCATCGGCTTCGACGGCCGCACGCTCGGCGAATGCGGTGAAGAGGACTACGGCATCCAGTACGCCCAATTGTCCAAGATGCTGATCCGCGACGCGCGCAAGAACGGCCAATCCGAAAATCATCTCTTCAAGCTGGTGCATCGCGGCTACACCGGAATGATCAACTCCGGCGAAGGCGACCGCGGCGTCGCGGCGTGCCCTTACGAGTTCTACAACAAATGGATCGCCGATCCCGAGGGTACGCGGGAAATGGTGGAATCCTTCACCCGCAAGACCGTGGGAACAGAGGAAGCTCCGATCGAGGGCATTCCGCACAAGGTCGCGGCCCATCGCTGAGCGATGCGAAGACGTCCGCGCCGGCGCCTCTCGCGCCGGCGCGCATCCAGCGTCCCAACGCCTGATGTCCATGAACAAGAAGCAAGGCAATTGCCATGAGTCTCGACTACGAAATCTACAATCTGGGCGACGTCAAATTGCAGCGCGGCGCGATGCTGCGCGACTGCAAGCTGGCTTACAAGACGTTCGGCACGCTCAGTGCGAACAAGGACAACGTCATCGTCTATCCCACCTGGTATTCGGGCCAGCACTACGACAATGAATGGCTGGTCGGCGAGGGCCGCGCGCTCGATCCCAACAAATACTTCATCATCATCCCGAACATGCTCGGCAACGGCCTGTCATCGTCGCCGAGCAACACGCCGGAACCTTACAACGGCCCGCGCTTTCCGCTGGTGACGGCCTGCGACAATGTCCGCGCGCAGCATCGTCTCGTCACCGAGAAATTCGGCATCGAGCATATTCGGCTGGTGACCGGTTGGTCGATGGGTGCGCTGCAGACGTTTCACTGGGGCGCGCTCTATCCCGGCATGATGGACCTGATCGCGCCATTCTGCGGTTCGGCGAAGTGCTCGCGCCACAATTTTGTCTTTCTCGAGGGCGTCAAGGCGGCGCTCACCGCGGACGCTGCGTGGAAGGAAGGCTGGTACACCGAGAAGCCGCAACGCGGTTTGCGCGCGGCAGCCCGGGTCTATGCCGGCTGGGGTTTTTCGCAGGCGTTCTATCGCCAGAAGCTGGACATCGAGACGCTCGGCTATTCCTCGCTGGAAGATTTTTTGGTGGCCTTCTGGGAAGGATTTTTTCTGCCGAAGGACCCGAACAATCTCTTGACCATGCTGTGGACCTGGCAGAACGGCGACATCAGCGACAACGAACTCTACAACGGCGACTTCAAGAGGGCGCTCGGTGCCATCAAGGCCAAAGCCTATGTCATGCCCGGCCAGACCGATCTTTACTTTCCGCCAGAGGATAGCGAGTTCGAAGTGGCAAACATGCCGAACGCCAACTTTATCCCCGTTCCCTCGGTCTGGGGCCACTTCGCCGGCGGCCCCGGCACCAATCCGAAGGACGTCGAATTCATCGATGCGAAGCTGAAGGAGCTTCTTGCATCGTAAGCACCGGCGCCGGAATGAATGTTCCGGCGCCTTGTTTCCCGGGAAGGATATCTCGGCATGCTGAACATCAATCATGTTCTGGGCAGTCGTCTTGAACCAGCATTCTCTGAGCGGATTCACCGTCTGGAACACCACAACGCGGTCGACATCGTCGAGCTTTCGGCTGCCGATCTGGAGCGGCAGCAGCTCTCGACGATCACCCGCGGCGGCGAGGAACTCGAAATCGCGTTGCCGCGGCATCAAAAGCTGTTCGATGGCGCTGTGCTGTTGCTGGATGATATCCACGCCATCGTGGTTCGCGCCGCCAACCGGCGCTGGCTTCGGCTGGAGCCGCGATCGCTCAGCGACGCGATCGAGCTCGGCTATCATGTCGGCAATCTGCACTGGCGGGTCCGCTTCGAAGGCGAGGCGCTGTTGGTGGCGATCGAGGGCCGGCCGGAGAATTATGCGGTTCGACTTGGCGAATTGATCTGGTCGCGCCGGGTCGGGATGAGTGTTCTCGAAGAAGACACGGGTGCCGACGCGGGTTGATGATCATCTCCTCGTCATGCCCGGGACAAGCCCGGGCATGACGAGCGTTGGTGTGGCTGCCCCATCCTATTGGCTGCATTTCACCGTCGCGCCAGACGGAAATAGAGTTCGGATAGCCGCGCCGGCAAGTCCTCGACGCGCGGCACCAGCATGGTGTTGCCGCGCCCAAATATGCGCGACGCGGAAGTCATCGCGCCCGATCCCAGCACCACGCCAAAACCGTCGATGCCGCGCGCGCGCAAGCCGACTGCGGCGCGGCGGGCATCTTCGACGAGATCGAGCGGGTCGGCGACGTCGATGTCGGACGGCTCGCCATCGGTTAAAACTATGACCAGTTTTCGAAAACTGCGGGCGTGGCTGATCACTTCGCCGGCGTGGCGCAATGCTGCGCCGAGCCGCGTCGACAGGCCCGATGACAACGCGGCCAACCGGCCGACGCAAGCGCGGTCATAAAGCTCATCGAAACGCTTCACCGTCGTCATCTCGACATCGTCGCGCCCGTTCGAGGCAAAGGCCAGCATGCTGAAGGGATCGCCGAGCGCGCTCATGGCCTCGGCGAGAACCGCAACTGCAAGGCGTTCGACCTCGAGGATGGAAGCGCCGGAGACGAGGCGATCGCGTGTCGATTCGGAGATGTCGAGCAAAAGCAAAACCGCGAGATCGCGATGCCTCGAGGTGGTGGCGCGAAAGACGCGAGGGTCGGGCTCCTCGCGCAGACGCAGCGAGATGCCAGTGTCAATCACGGCATCGAGGTCGAGATCATGGCCCTCGAGCTGGCGTTTCAGCCGGATCGTCCGCCCGACGCGCACGCCGCGCACCAATCGCCGGATCCGATTGCGCAGCACGTCCGCGCGCTCAAGCGCTTCTTCCACCCGGCGCGGATCGCCGGGCTTTGCAAGAACCTCGCGCACCGTCGTCCATTCAGGGCGCTCGACGCCGTGCGCGCGATCCCATTCCGGATATTTTGCGATCACGATGCCGCGCTGGTCCGGCACGACCGGCCGCGCGCGGCCGACCTTGCTTGCGTCCTCTTGCAGATCGGGACGTATCGAAGTCTGATCCGGCTTCTCCCGCTCTTCGACGCGCGCGGCATCGACGGCAAGATCGAGCGTCTCGCCGGAGGACGGCGCCTCGTCGCCAAAATCCCACAAGCCAAGACCGTCGTCGCGATAGACCGGCTCGACCACATAGGTCTTTGCGTTGAACTGCACCCGCATCTGGCCGAGATCGTTGCCCAGCAACATGCCGATCTCGCGGCTGAGGGCGGGGTCTTCGAGACGCGGCAGCCGGGCCTCGAACATCATGCGCCCTTTGGCGACAAAACTGTCGTCGTCGATGTAAGAGCGATCGAACAGCGCGCGGGCGAGCCGCGCGAGCAGCGTAGGCGCCGCGGCGACGCCGGTTGGGACTGCGACATGATAGGGCGACCATAATTTGCGCAATCCCGGCAATTGGCGCATCGCCATCAGCTCGACCCGCGCATCCTCGATCAGCGTGACCAGCGCGATCTGCAGCGGCTTTAGCGTTCCAACCGGGAAGCGCGCGCCGCCGAACACGAGATGCGCCTGCGCGTGCGCCGCCGCTGCCTTATATAAAATGTAGGCCGAGCTGCCCTGCACGCCGCGATAGATCTCGGGCATGCGGATTATGGGCCCGGCGATGCCCGCCCGGCGTTGCGGTGCCTGCCCGGTGCCGGCGGCAAAACTGCGCAGCAGCGGCGGCCGCCCCCACAGCGACGTCACGAACGCTTTTGTCTGGCGCTCGGTCTCGGCGAATCCCACACCGACCGAGGCGCGCTCGATCAGCCGCCGTGCCAACTCATCTTGCAGCGTGAAGAACGTCAAGCGTTTGCGCTTGTCGCTGCCCGCGAGTTTTAGGCCGGCCGCGACAAAACTCTCGAAGGCATAAATGTTGCCCGCGGCCAGGATTTCGCCCATGCGCGCTGCCGCCGGCTCGACCGATTCGGGCGCGCGCAGCGCAAGCTCCTCCATGGTGCGCCACCAGCGCGCGAGATTTGGGCCGGCGCCGAAAATGCGCCGCGCGACGGCCGCTGATACGATGGTTGCAGCCGTTGCCGCTGCGCCGGTATGGCGGCAGATGTTTGCGGCCGTATGCGCGGCCGCTATCAGCGGAGCGACGCCTTCTTCCGTTGGATGGTGGCGGCTGATCTCCCAAAACGCGACCAGACAGGAGGGGCCGGCGTTGACGTCGGCGAGCGCCAGCACGCCCGCTGCCCAGCCTTCGAGCTCGTCGGCCTCAAAGCGACCGGCGAGATCGTCCCAGGCCGTCCGAAACAGCGGCCTGAGCGCGTCGCGCTGACGCATCAGCAGGTGCACGCGGCGGACAGCGCCATCGGGCGGCGAGGGAATCACCCGCAGCGACACCGATCGTAGCGCGGCACTCACGGGATGCAGGCCTCGATCGCAGCACTGAGCGCTTCGCGGATGTCGTGATTGTCGGTGATCGGCAGCACAATGCTCGAGCGCACCGCGGCCTCAAGCGGCAGCCCGGCGCGCACTAATCGTCCGGCATGAATCAGCATGCGGGTCGAAGCGCCTTCGTCGAGGCCGTGGCCTTGAAGATTGCGCGACCGCTCGGCGATTGCGACCAAAGTGCCTGCGAGATCGACATCGGTCCCAGCCTCGCGCGCCACGATCGCGGCTTCCACCGCCGGCGGCGGATAGCTGAAATCGATCGCCAGGAAACGCTGCTTTGTGGATTCTTTCAAATCCTTCACCGCGCTCTGGTAGCCGGGGTTATAGGAGATCGTGAGCTGGAAATCGGCATGCGCCGGCACGATCTCGTTGTGCTTTTCGAGCGGCAGGATTCGCCGCGTATCGGTCAGCGGATGGATCACCACCGTTGTGTCCTGCCGCGCCTCGACGATCTCGTCGAGATAGCAGATCGCGCCATGTCTGACCGCGATCGTCAGCGGGCCGTCGTGCCAGACGGTACCGTCCGGCTCCAGTAGATAACGCCCGCCGAGATCGGAAGCCGTCATATCTTCATGCGCGGCAACCGTGATCAGCGGTTTTCCAAGACGCCACGCCATGTGCTCGATGAAACGCGTCTTGCCGCATCCGGTCGGCCCTTTCAGCATCACCGGCAGGCGCTCGGCGAAGGCGGCCTCAAACACCGCGATTTCGTCGCCGACCGGCTGATAAAACGGTTCGACAGGGATTTTGTAGGCGTCGATTTTGTAGGCATCGAGGTTCATGCGCGTCTCCACGAATGGTGGGTGGGGGAAAGCCGCCCACCCATGTGAAGACCTCTCCTCCCCCACCGCGAGTGGGTTGGGCAAGCATCGCCTTATGGGCGCGCCACGGCCTTGGAGCGCGCAATCAGGCGTTTCTTCAAAACGCCTCGGCGATCATTAGACCGCTAATCGTAAGTTTGCACAAGTGATCCTCACGCCCACAAATTGGTCGGTCCCAACGCCATTTTCATCCGCATCGGGTTTCGGGTGGTTGTCTCATCCATGAGCCGCTAGGTGTCTGCGACCAAGTCAACCGGTGAGGACCAAGGATGCGCCTCTATTTTCACCCGCTCTCGTCAAATTCACGCCGCGTCGTGGTGACGGCGATCTACCTCAACGTAAGGCTCGAGCTGGTTGTCGTCGATCTCTTGAAGGGGGAGCACAGAACTCCGCAATATCTGCAGCTGAACCCGAACGGAAAGGTTCCCTTGCTGGACGATGATGGATTCCGGTTGTGGGAGTCTCACGCGATCATGCAATATTTGGCGGAAAGATCGCCCGGGCAGGCTCTCTACCCTCGGGAAGTCCAGGCGCGTGCCGACGTAAATCGATGGCTGTTCTGGTCGGCCTATCACTTCACTCCCGCGGTCGGTTTTATCAGTCGGGAAAGGGTATCAAAGACAATGGTTGGCGGATCGGGCTCCGCCGATCCCCTGGAAATTGCACGCGGCGAGGCCTTGCTCACGGCGGCAGCGCGCGTGCTCGATGCTCACCTCGAAGGAAAGCGGTGGATCGCGCTGGACAGACTTACTCTCGCCGATCTGGCCATCGCATCCCCCTTGATGCACACGAGCGCGGCGCGGCTGCCGGTCATGGCATACGAGAACCTGCAGGCCTGGTTTGCCCGGGTGCAAGCGCTCGATGCCTGGAAGCAGTCGGGATCGATTGCCGGCGCGCTGCATCGGTAGCTGGCTGCCGATCAGTTCGCAGTCCATGACGGATCGCCGACCGGCGAGATCAGTTGCCTTGCCGCCCGATTGCGCCTAAAAGCCGCTCTGCAACGGAAAAGCGCGGCCATGGCCCACAACTTCGCGATCAATGAGAACGTGCTCCACCAGCTGCAGGGACCGCAAGGTCGCGCCGTCGTCAAGGAGCGCAGCATCTATACCATTGTCTCCTGCCTGCCGATCGAGGCGGACGGCCGCCCGCGCTATCGCATCAAGAGCAAGACCGAGAATGTCGAACGCGTGGTGACCGAGGAGCAAATCAGCCGGCTGGATTGATCCGGCGCGGCTCGTTTTATTAGCGTTTTGTCATATTCGGCAGGTTTCGCTTGCTATTTCGCCGTGGGCAGCGTACATGCCTGCCATTCGAATAATCGATTTGCTTGTTGATCGCGCCGAACCGGCTCCCCTCCCCAAGACATCGTTGAAATCGGATTTAACGCTCGCGCGAATAGTCGTGCGAGCGCTAGCGCATTCGCGCAATCTTGGAGAAGTTAAATGACTACCGGAACAGTCAAGTGGTTCAACGCGGCAAAGGGTTTTGGCTTTATTCAGCCTGACGACGGCGGCAACGACGTGTTCGTGCATATCAGCGCCGTCGAGCGCGCCGGCTTGAGCTCGCTCAATGAAGGCCAGAAACTTTCATTCGAATCGAAGCTCGACTCTAAGCGCGGCAAGACCAGCGCGGAAAACCTCCGCGCCTGATGCCGGCGGACTAAGAGATCACCGCGGATGTACCGGGATCTCTCATTCGACGGCGTCCGGCTCAAGCGATAACGACAACAGGATATCAGCCCGCCGGCAACAACCGGCGGGCTTTTCATTGACGGAATTTTCTCTGTACCAAGGCAAGCAAGTCAGCCGCTCGGGCCGATCTTCCGTGTTCTGCCGTGTCACTTCGACACCAGCACCGGACGCGCCAGCGCCGAGCGGGCGAACTTCTTCAACGCCATCGGCTTGCCGAACAAATAGCCCTGGACCAGATCAAAACCCAACTCGTTCGCCGCGACAAGGTCCGCGCGGGTTTCTACCCCGTCTGCGACCACCCGTGCGCCGAAGCCTTTGGCAAGTTCGATGATGCGACGGCACACCGTGCGCTTCAGCTTGTCGTTGGCGCAGCCGGTGACGAACTGTCGATCGGCCTTGAGTTCGACAAATGGAAAGCTGTTCAACTCCATCAACGCCGGCCAGTCGGCGCCGAGGTCGTCGATCGAGACGGCAATATTGTGAAGGCGCAATTCTCTGGCGACATCGATCAAGAGATCCAGATTGTGGATGGCCTCGGCGCTGTTGATCTCGATGATGAGCCCCCCGAATGCCGGATGCGCCGGAATCCGATGACAGAGATCGCGCACCGCGGCGGGGTTGTTGAGAAAGGACACCGGCAGGTTGATCGAGATATCCGTCGCGCCTTGCTGTTCGAGCAGATGGTGCCAATCCTCGACCGCACGGTTGATCACGAACTCCGACAAACGCAGGAAATCCGGATCGTCGTTTTCCCTGATGAAATAGGCCGGCGGGACCACGCCCCAGGTCGGGTGTCGCATCCGCACCAATGCCTCGGCGCCGCAGCGCACGAGCGTGCGGGCGTCGATCTTCGGCTGGTACCACAATTCGAGCCAGCCGGCGTGCAATGCCTCTTCCACGTAGACTGCCGGGCTCGGCGCCGGCTCCTCGGGCAGCAGCATGGCAATTCGCTCGCGCAACGTTCCGGCAGCAAAAGGCGTAGTGAGCGGCGGCAACATGGCGAGGCCGTATTCTTCGCCGACTTGCTGCACCGCCCTGACGATGATCGACTCGCGGGCGCCGATCGCCAGAACCTTGCCGCAAAACGCCGCCCGCACCAGAACTTCGAGAACTTTGCCGGCCTGGATTCCATCGACCGACAAACCGAGAACGATGAGATCGGGAAGGTGGGTCTTAAGGATCGCCCCGAGGTCCTCGTCCTTTGCGCATTCGCTGGTTACGAAGCCGAGATCTTCAAGAATGTCGGTGAGGAACGCTCGCAGGTGCCTCTTGGCGTCTACAACGCATACACGAGGTATGACTTTGCGACGCCCAAAGGTTGTTGAGTTTCCCGCTAGATTGCCACCGAACATCTGGTTCGTCATCGCTAACCTCCTCCTGATCCGGGAGGTTTCTTAGCGGCGCGCATGGTTTCAAATAAGGAGATCTTGTGCGCAGAATTGAATTATCCGAGTAACGTTAAACCGCGCAGTACGACGAAAATTTTCGCAAAAATTTTCGCGCAAAATGTCGGCATCGGTGCTTGCTCGCGGCGTCAACTTCTCAAGTCCGCTAGCGATCGCTGAAATCGAATTCGGGCTCGAGTGCAGATGGCGCGGGACGGCGCGCTTCTCTCGTCGATGCGAGCACGAGCTATGTCGACTACACGACGCAATAGCGAACGGGGAAGCTTAACGCGGCCTAGCATGGCCTCCCGGGGCGGCCCATTTCCACGAAGCTATTGCGCGCCCTGTCGTGCGGCGCGGTGCCGGCCAAGAACTAGTTGCGTCGCACATCCGATGGGCTTAGTCCGGTAAAGCGCTTAAAAATCCGGGCAAAATGGCTTGGGCTGAGAAAGCCGACGCGCAAGGCGAGCGCGGCAACTGAGATATTCTCAACGGCCATCACGCTGAGCGCGCGGCGTACACGCGCTTCGTTGATATAGGCAAGCGGCGTCCGCCCGGTTGTCGCGCGAAATGCGCGATGGAAATGTCCGACCGAAATGCCGACGAGGGTTGCGAGGTCTGCGATGCGCACCTCTGCGCTAATGCTCGCTTCGACGAACTCGGTGACGCGCCGCACCTGCCAAGGCGCGAGCTTCGCGGGCGAAACGATGTCATCCGCAGCCATTGCGCCAAAGCGGCGCGTGAGATAGTGCGCCAGCGCGAGACTCAGTGCCTCGGCGTAAACCGGATCCAGCGAGCCGTCTGCATTCAACAGCCGCCAGAATTCGCCGACGGCGCCCGAAAGAAAGCTGTCCTCGACATTGGTAAAGGCTGCAATCTCGATCCGGCGCCTGCCGTCCGGATCGGACGCACCCGGTCCGTCGAAGAGTTCGGGGCGAAGCGAGACCGAGGCCCATTCGGATCGAACACCGAGCAGCCGCAGCCGGCGCTCGCAGTTCCCCGGCACAAACGATACGGCACCGGGCCGGTCAGGTCCTTCGTAGCGGTGACCGCAATCGGTTGCCACCGTAAGGTGCTCGGCTCCGCCACGAATGTTAACCAGCAGCATGTGATGGGGGGTGCGGATGAGGCCCTCGACGACGTCAGTCGCCGAACGTCTTCCGGTATCGAACGAGCCGGCGCTCCAGCACGCGCTTCGCCAATTCGACGCCAGCGGCTCGACCCGGCGGACATACCCAGTCTCGGTCTTAAGGTCCATGTGGTCCTCGTCAACGCCTGACCCGATGTAATCGATGATGGCCCGGAGCCGAGGCGGGCATTTGGCGAAAGTGTCAGAATCGAGCAGCCGCGATCACGATCGCGTGCGGGCGAGCAGCGACCGCGTCCTATCTCGGCCGAGAGCCAGCGCGGAACGATGAAACGGATGCGCTGCCGGCCCACAATCCAACGGAGCACGAGATGACGGATATCGCTCAAGACACCACGACCTCGACGACGCGACGCAGCTTCATCGGTGCCGGCCTCGGTCTCGGCATTGCCGTGGGCCTTGCCGGCGAACAAGCGGGCCTGGGCTCGGCGGCTCCGGCCCGTGCGCAAACGCCGGAACGGCCGCCGCCGCAGGCAGCGGATATCATCATGAAGACCATCCCCCGCACCAACGAACGGGTGCCCGCGATCGGTCTTGGAACTTTCATGACCTTTGACCTCATGCCCGGCGAAAGACGCCAGCACCTCGGCGAGGTGGTGCGAAGGTTCTGGGAGGCGGGCGGACGGGTCTTCGATACGTCGCCGCTTTACGGAACGGGGGAAGTCAACCTCGGAGCTTTCGTCGCGCAGCTCGGCATCAACGATCAGATCTTCCTGGCCGACAAAATCTGGTCGACCGGCGAATATCTCGGCGACGACAGTCACGCCGAGCACAGCCTGATGCAATCGATGCAGCGCATGTGGCGCAACCGCATCGACATCATGCAGTGTCACAGCCTGATCAATGTGGAGGTCATCGTTCCGCTGCTGCGGGCCTGGAAGAAGGAAGGCCGCATTCGCTTCGTCTCCGCCACCCATCACGACCCGGCTTATTTCGGGGTCCTGGCGGATTGGGTGGACAGCGGCAGCGTCGACTTCGTGCAGGTGCATTATTCGGTTGCCAC
Organism: Bradyrhizobium sp.; assembly: GCA_036513695.1. Lineage (GTDB taxonomy): Bacteria > Pseudomonadota > Alphaproteobacteria > Rhizobiales > Xanthobacteraceae > Bradyrhizobium. Next base: position 16,116 of record DATBYN010000374.1, read on the forward strand.
GCGTCAAGCCGAAGATCGCGTGCTCAAGGCGGCCGCGGACCATGGGGTCGGCGTGTTCGTCAACATGCCGCTCGAGAAAGCACGATTGCATAAGGTCGTTGCGGGCCGGGCGCTGCCGGATTTTGCCAAGGAGCTCGGCATCGAGACCTGGTCGCAGTTCTTCCTGAAATGGGTGATTTCCCACCCGGCGATCACTTGTGCGTTGCAGGCGACGTCAAATCCTGACCACCTCGCCGACAACGTCGGCGCGCTTCGCGGTCCATTGCCTGACCGCGAGATGCGCGCGCGCATGGTCCGCCACATGGAGGGCATTGCAGGCTTCGATCAACTCGCGCAGATGCCTTGGTATCCCGAGAAGCGCTATGCGGGCCTCATCAATCGCGCCCTCGGCGCGACAAGGGCGCGCACTTGACGGCGGCAAGCAGCCGCAGCGCCGTCAACAAAATGGGCAACCGCACGAGAATGGCGCGGCGCTACTGCGCCTTTTCGTGCGAGGCGAGGCCGACCGCCTTGTAGTCGTAGGTCGGATAGAATTCCGTTTTATAGGCACCCCAGGCGGTGCTCTCTAGCACCCGGTTGACCTCGCGAAGGCGCGAGGCCGGGAACCGCAGTGTGACGACTTGTCCGATTCCCATCATGATGTACCAGCTGACGACTTCGACGCCGGCCGGCGGAAAGGCTTTATAATAGCCCTGCTTCTCAAGCTGCGCGTTGAGTTCGCTCAAAGGGCGCGACTGGTCGTGTTTCAATAATACCGTGAGCATCACCGCGTTATCCGCGGTCGGCGCTGCGTTCTCGGCCGGCGCCGCGGCCGTCTGGGCGCGGGCAGCCGAATTGAACATCAACACACCCACCAGCACCGCCATCGCCAACGCTGACTCACTCCCGCGACCCATCGCCGTCTCCCTGTTGTTGGACCTTCGATTACCGTCGCGAGATTATTGGCCGCCCTCGCCGCAGGCTAGCGGTACGCGCAAACTTGATCTTGCCGTGACCGATATTCCCCGGTGATGTGCTTTGCCGGTGCAGGCCGGTTCCGCGGCAGGCCAGGCGGGCCGTATTTGTACGGCCAAGTGTGAAACACATCACATCCAGTCGCTAGTTTCCCGCGCTACCCATGATGCGGCAAGGAACCCCATCGAGGACGGTGCAAATGAAAACCCGGCGGATGATAGTTTGGTGGTTCAGGTTCGTCGTCTCAGGCCGACTTTTCGAGAAGTTTCTCAATTTGCGCTACGACGCTATCGTGGCGAGATCGTTGGACAGTGAGCCAACGCGTTCCATTGGGCGACGATCGTAACCGCGGCACTGAGCCGACGAAATTTACTTAGGTCTGACCGATCAGCTTCTTGCAATAGGCGGCCCCGCCGCTCACGACATCGCGTCCCTTCCAGGCCCAATAGGTCAGGCGTCCGGCCAGCGAATGATGGCTGCGCAGGCTGCGCGATCCCAGCACGTGGCCGACATTGTCGGGAAACCGGCTCACCTCGGATTCCACCAGCGCGGCGATCGCGCCCATCAGATGTTGCAGCCGCGCACCCCAGTCGGTTCGATCGAGCTGGTCGATGCGGACCTGGAGGGCGTATTCGGTGTCATAGATGTCGGTCAGGATCTCCTTGGCGACGAGCACCCGGTTATTCTTCAGCGCAACGCGCAGGGCCAACCGCTTGTCGTCCAATCGGTCGAGCACCATCGAGACCGTGATCGCATAGGGCGTGGCGGCGATATCGGCGGCAATCTTGCTCGGGGCGGCCTTGGTCGCGAGGCGGATCAAATGCCAGGACGTCTTCAGCCGCCTGGCCACCAGCGCCAGCGCAAACGGGATCGCCTCCGCGTTGCTTTTTGCCAATGCATCCAGCAACTCGGTTACCTTGGCTACTCGCGCGTCATCGAAATTCGCGATCGTAGCCGGGAGCGTTCCGCTGAATTTCGCCAACGCATCGCGTGCGCGCAGCACGCACAGCGTCTTGCTCAAATCGTCATAGACCGCGCGCGAAGCGGTATAGGTCGCGAGTTTGGCTTGGGTCTGACTGATGCCGGCCGCCGAGCCCAGCGTGTTCTCGAGACTCTTGAGAACCTTGGTCTGGAACGTTGCGGCGACTTGCCCGGCGTCGCGTTCCTTCTCGGTGCCGATCAATTCATTGATCGCCTTGGCGTAGTCACGCGCCATCGTCGGCAACAAATCCCGGCTGATCCATTCCCAGATCGGAGCCAGCGAACCGCGCAGGATCCGCCCCGAGTTGGCATGATCGGGAGCGCTGTCAATCAGTAGCGGCTCCAGCGGCGCGAAAAAATACCGCGACGGATTGGTGCTGCGAGTATGGGCAGAACCGTCCTTGCGGAATTCAGCGCGCAGCTTGGCGAGGATTTCTGCGGAGCCGGGAATCTCAGTGCCGCACATCTCCAATCGCTCGAGCTCGGTCAGCAGGTTGCTGCGCGCAAGCGGCGTCAAGCGCTGCAAGTATTCCTGGATCGGGTCCGGCCGTAGCATCGCACCAAGCATTTCCCCGAGCTGATCGGTATCAACGGGCCCGTCTCGCGCAGGCGTGAATGATTGGTATCGAACCACGAAAACAGTTCGTGCCGAATTAAGATGTAAAGCCGACGTCCGTGAAACTACGGGGCGCGCATTTACGGTTAAAGTAGTTTCCCTCTCCGTAGTATTACTGAGATTTTACGCATCGTTGACTATGTTTGCGGCATTCGCGGTGATGGAATACCGATTCGATCGTAACGACGGGCATTTTTTAACGTCGCATATTTCCAAAAAACTCAGTTTTCGTATTGAGTAAAAATTAACCCTCGTACAGGAGAGGGTCAGCACCACGCCCGCCGACGATGATCTTGAAGTGGTCAGGCTTACCGCCGCACGCAACCGTGCGATGGATGAAGCCGGAGCCGCGATCGCGCGCCAGCTCAACGGGCCATTGACCGCGCTGTTGCTCTACATGGGCGAGATCAAGCAACACAGCCACCAGATTTCGCAAGATTCCAGCGATCGCGTTTACCTGCAACAGGTGGTGGAAAACGCAGTTCAGCAAACCGAGCGCGTCTGCGCGATGATGAAGCAGATCGCGGGCAGTCATGACGGACTTGCCACTGCGCCCGGACGCAAATCTGCATTCGAGACCCGACCGAGCCCGGTCAAGGAAGCCGCTCGTATCCCCGGGGTGATGTTTGCGTCGGCCGCCGGGCAGAAACCACTGACCAAGCGGGAGCGCGAAGTTCTCGGCCTCATCAGCGAGGGATATTCCAACAAGCAAGGCGCCTTGCGGATGCGCATCAGCCCACGGACGTTCGAAAACGATCGCGCCGAGGCGATGCGAAAGCTTGGCGCACGAAACACCGCAGACCTCGTCCGCACCGCGCTGTTGCATCCGGGTAACGTGTAGGGCGATGCGTTGCGAATCAAGGGCTATCCGGATTTCAACTTCACTCACAACTGTCATCGCCCGGCATAGCCGTCCGAAGGACGGCGTCGCTTCCCCTCGCCTATGACCGGGCGACCCAGTATTCCGAAACGCCAGTGATGATCGAGAAGCCGCGGCGTACTGGACCGCACGCTTGAAGCGGGTGATGACAATCGAAAATGCGCTGAGAAGTGTGCGAAGCGTTGATCGATGGCCGCGACCTCCGCGGCCAGCCAGCCGTGCCTGCTCAGTAAAAATCTTCCGCAAAATTTTGAAAGCGCGGCGCGGCGCGCGAGCGCACGACCGGAGCCTTGGGCGGGCTCGGCACGATGGTGATGGTCCAGCGCGGCGGAATGCTCTCGCCACTTTCCAGCACCGATCGGACGTGGCCGGTGACCGGCGATCCGCCTGACCTCACGGTCACGGTTCTGCCGTTGAACTGCGCGATACGGAAACGCCGGACTTCCTTCAGGTCGGCCGTCTCTAACGTAAGCATGAGGCTCTCCCGTTGCTTTGCCGCAATTATCGCCGCTTAATGTTAGCCGTGTATGAAAATTCCAAGCCGTAGAAGTACGGCCGCGCAAGGCCGGCGATGCGATCACCGCGGTTCCTGGAGTGGGGTGCGCATAGGCTGAGGCTGCGCAGGGATGACGGTCTAAGATAATCCGCGCATCAACAATCGGGCAGTCCCGACCTGCGCAAAAATCATTCGGCGGCAAATTTGGGGACGAGCGGCGGCGTCCATTGCACGGCCCGGTTCCGCCCTTCGGCCTTTGCCTGATAGAGCGCCTGATCGGCCGGGCGCAGCAACGCCTCGATACCCGACATGCCAGCGGTTGCGGAAGCGATGCCGATGCTGATGGTCATGCCGAACCGTACCTTGTGGGCGAACAGGACTTGACCGGCCACCTTCTCGCGAATGCGCTCCGCCACAATGGCTGCTTGTTCCGGATCGGTCTCCGGCAGCAAAACGGCGAACTCTTCGCCCCCGATCCGGCCGACGATGTCGGACGCGCGCTTGCATTGCTGGCACGTCGCCGCCACCGATGCGATGGCCTCATCGCCGACCGCATGTCCGTAGCGGTCATTGACCGATTTGAAATGATCGACGTCGATGGCGAGCATCGATAGCGGCCGCTGATAGCGCAGAAAGCTGGACCATTCCGCGGCCGCGAGAGCAAGGAAATGCCGTCGATTGAAGAGACCGGTCATGGAATCGATGGTTGCCAGCTTCTCGAGCTGCTCGGCGCTGCGGACAAGGTCGCTGATATCGCAATAGGTCAGCATCCGGCCGCCGTTCGGGGTGACGGCGCAATGC
>DATBYN010000375.1:0-3460 GCA_036513695.1 Bradyrhizobium sp.
GAGAGTTCGGCTCGGATCAGGTCGATCGCCTTGGTGACGCCGGGGCCGCCGAAGGCGCCGAGGCCGTGAATATAGGCGCGCCCGATCATGGCGGATTTGGCGCCGAGCGCGAGCGCGCGCATCAGGTCCTGGCCGGAGCGGATGCCGCCATCGAACATAATTTCCATCCGCGAGCCGACAGCGTCCGCAATTTCCGGCAACACCTCGATCGACGATGGCGCGCCGTCGAGCTGTCGGCCGCCATGGTTGGACACCACCAGCGCCTGCGCGCCGGTCTTCACGGCCTCGTTGGCGTCCTCGACATCGAGGATGCCCTTGAGGATCAATTTTCCCGGCCAGATGCTGCGGATCCAGTCGACGTCCTTCCAGTTCAGCGTGGTGTCGAATTGCGTCGAAATCCACGTCCCTAATGCAGTGATGTCGTCGGTGCCCTTCAGATGCCCGACCAGATTGCCGAAGGTGCGGCGCTTGCCGCGCAGCACGCCGGCCACCCAGGCCGGCTTGGTGGCAAAATCGAAAAATTTCGACAGCGTCCATTCCGGCGGCACCGTCATGCCGTTCTTGATGTCGGCGTGCCGCTGCCCGATCACCTGCAGATCGACCGTTAATACCAGCGCGCTGCATTTTGCCGCGATCGCACGCTCGATCAGCGCCTTGACGAAGCCGCGGTCCTTCATGACATAGAGCTGAAACCAGAACGGTTTCTCAACATTGGCCGCGACATCTTCGATCGAGCAGATCGACATCGTGCTCAAGGTGTAGGGAATTCCCGCTTGCTGCGCGGCGCGGCAGGCATGAATCTCGCCGTCGCCGAATTGCATGCCGGTCAGCCCGACCGGAGCCAAAATCAGCGGCAGGGCCGCGGGCTCGCCGAGGATTTTGGTCGAGAGATCACGCTTCGACACATCGACCAGCACGCGCTGGCGGAATTTTATGGCCTGCAAATCCTCGCGATTGGCGCGCAGCGTTTCCTCGGCATAGGAGCCGCGATCGGCGTAATCGAAAAATGCCTTCGGCACCTTTCGCATATGGACCTGACGCAGATCCTCGATGCAGGTGATGTGCTTCATGAGCATTCCCGACCCTTCTTGTATTTTGCGTGCTTGTATTTTTCGCGCTCGCAGTCATCTAGCATGGTTGGGCCATCCGCCAAATCGCTGCGCGCGAAACGCGGATCAACCAGGAGAGCAGCCATGACCGGACCACGCTCCGACCCCAAAAACGTCAAGGGCAAAGCAAAGCGGCAACCGGACCGGGCGCTCGAGGAGGCGCTGGACGAGGGGCTGGAGGAGACCTTTCCGGCGTCAGACCCGGTCAACGTCACCCAGCCACCGCCCTCGAAAGAGGACCTTCACGTCAAGCGGAAGCACTGACGCGGTGCCGCGCCGGCACCCGGCTGACGGCATAATTCAAGTATTAACAACAGGTTAGGTGCAGGCTAGCGGATCGGCCGCCGGTAATGATTCATCATATTTTTTGAAGCCATTTAAGTCCCGGAGGCATTATAACCCCCTGCACGCTATAATAGGTGGGCGTTTCGAGGCTTCTCGCCGGGGTGGTTGAGAAAGCCCCGGCGTTGTTTGGGGGTCACATGAGCCGCAGATATTTCGGTACCGACGGGATTCGGGGCCGTGCCAATGGTTTGATCACGCCGGAGCTCGCGCTCAAGGTGGGGCAGGCGGCAGGCCTCGTGTTTCAGCGCGGCGAGCATCGTCATCGCGTCGTCATCGGCAAGGACACGCGGCTGTCCGGCTACATGATCGAATATGCCATGGTGGCCGGCTTCACCTCGGTCGGCATGGACGTGCTGCTGCTCGGTCCGATGCCGACGCCGGCGGTGGCGATGCTGACCAAGTCGATGCGCGCCGATCTCGGCGTGATGATTTCAGCTTCCCACAATCTGTTCGAGGACAACGGCATCAAACTGTTCGGCCCGCAGGGCTTTAAGCTTTCCGACGACGTCGAGAAGCAGATCGAGCAGCTGCTGGATGAGTCGCTCGAGAAAAAGCTGGCGCAGAGCGCGAGCCTCGGCCGTGCCCGCCGCATCGACGGCGTCCATGACCGCTACATCGAATTCGCCAAGCGCACATTGCCGCGCGATCTCAGCCTCGATGGCCTGCGCGTGGTGGTCGATTGCGCCAATGGCGCCGCCTACAAGGTGGTGCCGGAAGCGCTGTGGGAATTGGGCGCCGACGTGATCTCGATCGGCGTCGAGCCCGATGGTTTCAACATCAACAAGGAATGCGGTTCGACCTCGCCGGAAGCGCTCGCCCGCAAGGTGCGCGAAATGCGCGCCGATATCGGCATCGCGCTCGATGGCGACGCCGACCGGGTGATCCTGGTCGACGAGCGCGGCCACCTGGTCGACGGCGACCAGCTGCTCGCGGTGATCGCGCAAAGCTGGAAGGAAGACGGCCGGCTTGCCAAGCCCGGCATTGTCGCGACCGTGATGTCGAACCTCGGACTGGAGCGGTTCCTCGATAGTATCGGGCTCGATCTCGTGCGCACGCCGGTCGGCGATCGCTACGTGCTCGAACAGATGCTGAGCCAGGGCTACAATCTCGGTGGCGAGCCCTCCGGCCACATCATCCTGTCGGACTACGCCACGACAGGCGACGGCTTTGTCGCAGCGCTGCAGGTGCTCGCGGTGGTGCAAAAACATCGCCGCCCGGTCTCGGAAGTCTGTCACCGCTTCGATCCGCTGCCGCAGATCCTCAAGAACGTGCGCTACCGCAGCGGCAAGCCGCTCGACGACGCCGAGGTCAAATCGGCGATCGACGCCGGCGAAAAGCGGCTCAACGGCCACGGCCGCTTGCTGGTCCGCTCCTCCGGCACCGAACCCGTGATCCGGGTGATGGGCGAGGGCGACGACCGCATCCTGGTCGAGGAAGTGGTCGACCACATCGTCACGGCGCTGGGCCAGGCCGCAGCCTGATTGCATCGCAGCCATTATCTAATGGTGCTGGTCGGCGCGGCGCGGCCATCGTAGGAAACGCGTGGCCGCCCGGCGTATCTCCTTAGGAATCCACCGTTGAACAAGCCTGTCGTCGTCTCCGAAGAAGCGCTGGTCGCGCCGGTGACCGTGCTGGACCTGACGTCGCCCTCGCCTGCGAAGGCCGCGGCGCCGGCCTATATCGTGCTCGCGGGCATCAGCCTCTCGCATTTCCTCAACGACACCATGCAGTCGCTGATCGCGTCGGTCTATCCGATCCTGAAGGATAATTACGCGCTCGACTTCGCGCAGATCGGAATGATCACGCTGGCGTTCCAGTTCACGGCGTCGCTGTTGCAGCCGGTGGTCGGACACTTCACCGACAAGAAAGCCCAGCCGTTCTCGCTCGCGATCGGCATGGGATTTACCTTTTTCGGCTTGCTGCTGCTCAGCGTCGCGCAGCAATACCCCATCATCCTGGTCGCCGCTTCCCTGGTTGGACTTGGATCGGCGGTGTTTCATCCGGAA
>DATBYN010000376.1:0-4359 GCA_036513695.1 Bradyrhizobium sp.
ATGATCGCCGGACGCCAGCCCTGCAAAAACACCAGCACCACGATGACGACGAGGACCATCGCCTCATAGATCGTCTTGATCAGTTCAGAGACCGACTGCGCGATGAACTCGGTCGGATTGTAGCCGATATTGTAGTCGAGCCCTTTGGGAAAATCGGCCTTCAGCCTGACCATGGCATCGGAGATATTTTTTGCCGTGGCCAGCGCGTTCGAGCCGGGCCGCTGGGTCACCAGCATCGCCACCGCGGTTTTCCGAAGCAAGAAGCTGTTGGTGGTGTAATCCAATGCCCCCAACTCGATCCGCGCCACGTCGCGCAGCCGTACGGTGCGCCCTTCGGTGCCTGCCTTGACGACGATGTCTTCGAACTGCTGGATATCCCTCAAGCGCCCGGTGAAGGTGAGGTTGGGCTGGAATGCGCGATCCGCGATCGGGGGAGCTGCGAGCTGGCCTCCGGTGATCTGCAGGTTCTGGGCGCGAATGGCCGCCAGCACTTCGCCCGCCGTCATTCCGAGGTTAGCGATCTTGTCGGGGTCGAGCCAGAGCCGCATCGAGTAGTCGCGCGCGCCAAAAATCTGGATGTCGCCGATGCCGTCCAGCCGCAGCAACTGGTCGCGCACCTGCAGCAGCGCATAATTTGAGATGTAGAGTTGGTCGAACGTGCCGTCCGGCGACAGCATGAACACGACCATCAAGATGTCGGGACTGTTCTTGCGGGTGACGACGCCGTTACGTTGAACTTCCTCCGGCAGCTGCGGTTGCGCGATCGCGACCCGGTTTTGAACCAGCACCTGCGCCTTGTCGAGATCGGTGCCGAGCTTGAAGGTGACCGTGATGGTGAGCTGGCCGTTCGAGGTCGCCTGGCTGTAGAGGTAGAGCATATCCTCAACGCCGTTGATCTGCTGCTCGATCGGCGCCGCAACCGTGTCGGACACGGTTTGCGCGGAAGCTCCCGGATATTGCGTGGTGACGACGACGGTGGGCGGAACGACCTGCGGATATTCCGCGACGGGGAGCGTGGTGTAGGCGATGGCGCCGACGATCAGCAGCACGATGGACAAGACCATCGCGAGAATTGGCCGGTTGATGGAAAGCTGGCCGAGATTCATGTCTTGCTGCCGGCAGGAGCGGCTGCTGCGGCATGCGGGCTCACCTTTGCCCCGACACGCGCGCGCTGCAGCCCATCAACGATCACGCGGTCGTCCGGCTTGAGCCCTTCGCGGACCACCCGCAGGCCCTCGTCGAGCGGCCCGAGAGTGACCGGTTTTGCTTCGACCGTGTCGTCGTCCTTGACCACGAAAACGATTTTTCGCGATTGGTCGGTCGCGATCGCGGTATCCGGCAGCAACAGCGCCTCATAGGGAGCGCTTGCGATCAACCTGACGCGGCCGAACTGCCCGGGCAGGATGGAAAGATCCTTGTTCGGGATCACCGCCCGTCCGTGCAGCGTGCCGGTAGACACATCCAGCCGGTTGTCGAGGAAATCCACCTTGCCGTCATGCGACGGTTTTATCTCCCCGGTCAGCGCCACCTGGACCGGATTGGCCGTCTCGCGCGAACTCGGGCGCCTGCCCTCGAAAAAAAGCCGGTTGTATTTGAGATAGGTGGCCTCATCGAGATCGAAATAGACGTAGATCGGATCGAGCGAGACGATCGAGGTCAGAAGCGTGCCACCGCCATTGTCGCTGCCTTGCACGAGGTTGCCGATGCTGACGAGATGGCGGCTGACCCTGCCGGTGATCGGGGCGATGACGTGGGTGAATTCGATATTGAGCTGGGCTGCCTTCAACGAGCCTGCGGCCTGCATCTCCGCGGCCCTGGCCGCCTGCAGCGCCTGACGGCGCTGATCGACGATAGATTCCGAGACCGCCTGAGTTTGAACCAGTGTAAGCCCGCGGTCGAGTTCGCGTTTAGCCAGTTCCGCCTTGGCGCGTGCGTCCGAGAGCTGGCCGTCGGCCTGCTCGGCAACCGCTTCGAACGGACGGGGATCGATGATATAGAGCAGGTCGCCGGTATTGACCGTAGCGCCGTCACGAAATTCGACATTGGTGACGAACCCGCCGACCCGGGCGCGGACCTGGACCTCTTCGACCGCGTCGAACCTTCCGGTGAATTCATCCCAATCGGTGACGGTGCGCTTGACTGGCTGCGCCACTGTGACCGGCGGCGCCGCGGCGGCCGCCGCGGCCGGCTGCGACGGATTGTTCCCGCAACCGGACAACGCAAGCAAAGCTATCAGCGGCGTGAGGCCGCGCAGCGAATGGAAGATTGGTGTTTGAGTTAAACGCCTCGATTTATCAGTCGCCCTCAATTTCATCCCCTCCACTTTTTGCCGCGCATGATCGAGGCGGCGGGCTCAAGATGAGATCGACCGCCAGTCTCTCCAAGAACCGGCCGGGATCAAGCAAAATCATTGGGCGTCGGCAATGCCGCGTATCCAAAAATCTTATCGAACCGTCCGATAGAGTTGGAATAATTGCCGGAGAGCGATGTTGAGCGGCTGCTCGCGCCACGCTTGCGTGCCATCGCGGGTGGCGTCTAGCTGGCCAATCGGCTGGGGGGCCGACCTGCGCGCGCCTGCACAGCTCCCGTGACAGCAAAGTTGCGCTTCCCGCCGGCATTTTTTACTCCCCTCCCCGCGCCTCCTCCGCTAGATTGCTCGCAACCAACAAAAGCGCCCCGGGAGGACCCATCGCCGTGCACAATGGGCGTGTCGTTTTCGGCGCCATGGACGAGGTAGTATTCGGCCGCCCGGCCGCGGAAGCCGTCGTGGCGCAGATCGACCGGCTGGGTGCTATCCGCGCGTTCCTGATGGTCAGCGGTACGCTCAACCGCTCAACCGACGAGATCGATAAAATCCGAACGGCCCTTGGCGCGCGTTACGCGGCGACCTTTGACGCGATGCCGCCGCATACCCCGCGCGAAGCGGTCATTGCCGCCACCGAGCTGGCGCGTGCCGCCGGCGCCGATCTCATCGTCACTGTCGGCGGCGGCTCGATCACCGACGGCGCCAAGGCGGTACAGCTTTGTCTGGCCAACAATGTGCGTAATGTTGAGGGCATCGACACGATAAGGGCGGTCAAAGGCGCAGTTCCCGCGATGACCGCGCCGAGCGTGCGCCAGATCAGCGTGCCGACGACGATCGCCGGCGGCGAGTTCAGCGCGGCCGCCGGCGTCACCAACGCGAGTACCAAGGTCAAGGAAATGCTGCGTCATGCGCTTACCATCCCGCGCGCGGTGATCCTCGATCCCGCGATCACCGTGCGCACGCCTGAATGGCTGTTTCTTTCTACCGGGATCCGCGCCGTCGATCATTGCGTCGAAGGCCTGTGCTCGCGCGAGGCGCATCCTTATGCCGACGCGCAAGCGGCAAAAGGGCTTTCGATGCTGGCGCAGGCGCTGCCGCGGGTAAAGGAAGACCCGCGCGATCTCGAGGCCAGGATGGATTGCCAGATCGGCACCTGGCTCTCGATGGGGGCGTTGTCCGCGGGCGTGCCGATGGGCGCGAGCCACGGCATCGGTTATGTGCTCGGCGCCGTCTACGACGTGCCGCACGGATATACCTCCTGCGTGATGCTGCCGTCGGTGATGCGCTGGAACAAATCCGCCAACGCCGATCGGCAGGCGCTGGTCGCGGAGGCGATGGGACACCCCGGCAAGGACGCGAGCGACGTACTGGACGCGTTTATCCGCGGCCTCGGCCTGCCGCGCAGCCTGCAGGATGTCCGGATCGGTCCCGAACATTTCGACCGCATCGCGGAAGCGGCGATGGCGACGCCGTGGGTGCCGCGCAATCCGCGCAAGGTCGACGGGCCGGCGCAGCTCCGCGAAATTCTGCTTCTGGCCGGATAACAACAAGGGAGACACGATGTACACCGGCAAGCATGCCCAGCTCCGTCCGCTGCAGCCCGCCTTCATCATGGCTGAAACCGGCGAGACCGTGACCTATGCCGAATTGGAGGCACGCAGCAATCGCCTGGCGCATCTGTTGCGTAAATGCGGCCTGAGGCGTCTCGACCACTATGCGATCTTCATGGAGAACAACAGCCGCTACCTCGAGGCCTGCGGTGCGGGCGAGCGATCCGGGCTCTATTTCACCTGCGTGAATTCGTACCTCACGTCAGGCGAGCTCGGCTATATCCTCAACAACAGCTGTGCGCGCATCCTGATCACATCAGCGGCAAAGCTCGACGTCGCGCGCGAGGCGCTGAAGCAGTGTCCCAAGGTCGAGCTCTGCATCGTCGCCGACGGCGCCGGCGAGAGCGATCGCATCGTCGGCCTGGAAGAAGTCACGGCCGGCCTGCCGAAGACGCCGATCCCGGACGAGTCGGTCGGCACCGCGATGCTTTATTCCTCGGGCAC
>DATBYN010000377.1:0-6187 GCA_036513695.1 Bradyrhizobium sp.
CATCTCGAACATCGCGTCCGGGCGAATCTCAAAATAGTCGCCCCGGCGGCCGGCGCGGACGATCGGGCGGGCCAGCGCGGTCTGGTAGACGCCGTCCTTGATCATGGCCTTGTCGATATGGACGGCGACGACCTCGCCGAGCGTGAGCCAGGCCTGCGCCTTGTTGCCGTCGGCGCCCTGCAACTGAATGATCTGCGTCAGTTTGCATTCAAACGACACCGGGCTTTCCGCCACGCGCGGCACGTTGACGAGCTTAGAGGGGGCGGCCGTTAGCCCGGCGATCTTGAATTCGCTGACGTCGTGGGCGACGTGCGCCGCGGTGGCGTTCATCTGCTGCGCCAGGTCCCTGGTCGCGAGATTCCAGACGAACTCTTTCGTCTCCTGGATGTTAGCGACGCTGTCCTTCCAGGAGGTCGAGGAAAAACCGATGATCGGCGGATGATAGCAAAACCCGTTGAAGAAGCTGTAGGGCGCGAGATTGATATGGCCCTTGGCGTCGCGGGACGAAATCCAGCCGATCGGGCGCGGGGCGATGATGGCGTTGAAGGGATCGTGCTTGAGGCCGTGGCCGTTGGCCGGCTCGTAAAAGTGCAGGTCTTTTGCGGTCACGCTGGTGTTCCTTGCCATTTCGTCATTGCAAGCAGCATCGTAGCCCGGATGGAGCGGAGCACAATCCGGGACAGTCTCACAACTGGGTTGAATTATCCCGGATTACGCCGAGCCTGTCATCGGGCGGCGCTTCGCGCCGACCCGTTGGCTCCATCCGGGCTACGGAGCTGGACTATTTGCCGCCCGGCTTGCCGCGCGGCGAAAGCCCCGCGAGGACAAAATCGATCATCTGGTCGAGCGAGGGGCCCGGCTTGTTGGCGCATTGCGCGATCATTTGCGGATGGAAGAAGCGCATCATCGCGGTGGTGGTGCACATCGCCGCCACCGGCACGTCGGGGGCCTCGAATTCGCCCGAGGCGGCGCCATCGGCGATCACGGCGCCAATGGTATGGGTGATCCGCTCCATATGGGCGACGCAGACCTCCCAGCTCTCCTCCATCGCGATCTCGACCATTTCGTGCAGCTTGGAATCGCCGACGTAACGTTCGCAGTTCATGCGATGGATGGTGGTCATCAATTCGCGCAGGCGCGACGCTGCCGATCCGCGCTTGGCGGCGATCACTTCGGTGGCGTCTTCAACCCCGCCCATCAGCGTCCGCGCGACGCCCTCATGGATCGCCTTTTTCGAATCGAAAAAGCGATAGACGTTCGCCGGGCTCATCCGCAATTCTTTGGCGATATCGGCGACCGTCGTCTTCTGATAGCCGAGCTGACGGAAAAGACGCTCCGCCACCACGAGAATTCTTTCCCGAGTGTCGGTTTCGATATGTTCCGCAATCAGCGTCATGTCAGGACTCAGGCCTCAGGCCTCAGGGTACGCAATGTTCAATTATTCCGCGGCCTCAGCAAGCCCAAATGCGGGCTCGGATTCGGCTTCATGTTGCGGCGCAAGATCATCCTGCTTGCTGGTGCCGGCCTCGCCGAGGCTCTTGCGGAACCAGAGGGCATAGAGGCCCGGCAGGTACAGCAAGGTCAGGAAGGTTGCAACAAACAAACCGCCCATGATGGTGATCGCCATCGGTCCCCAGAACGCCGAGCGCGAGAGCGGGATCATCGCCAGGATGGCGGCGAGCGCGGTGAGCACCACCGGGCGGGCGCGACGGACGGTGGCTTCGACGATGGCTTCCTTGCGGGTCATGCCGTGGGCGACATCGGCCTCGATCTGGTCCACCAGAATGACCGCATTGCGCATGATCATGCCGGCGAGCGCAATCAATCCGAGCAGCGCCACGAAGCCGAACGGCTGGTTCGCCACATTGAGCCCGAGCGACGCCCCGATGATGCCGAGCGGCGCGGTCAGAAACACCAGGATCAGCCGCGAAAAACTCTGCAGCTGGATCATCAGCAGCGTCAGCATGACCAGCACCATCAGCGGAAACAGCACGAAGATCGACGCGTTGCCCTTGGCGGATTCCTCGAACGCACCGCCCGCCTCGATCCGGTAGGCCGGCTCGAGGCTGTCGCGGATTTGCTGGAGTTTCGGCCAAATCTGATTGGTGACGTCGGGCGCCTGGACGCCGTCGACGACGTCGCCGCGCACCGTGATCGCCATGTCGCGGTTGCGCCGCCACATGATCGGCTCCTCATGGGCGTATTCGATCTTGGCGATTTGGGTCAGCGGCACCGCAACGCCGTTGCGCGAGGTGACGGTGAGATCGCCGACATTGGCGAGATCGAGCCGTTCGGACGGCACCGCGCGGGCCATCACGCCGACTTTCTCGATGCCATCACGGATCGTCGTCACCGGCGCGCCCGAGATCAGCATGCTCAGCGCCTGCGAGACGTCCTGCGGGGTGAGGCCGAGCGCCCGGGCGCGGTCCTGGTCGACCACGAGCTTGAGGTACGGCGACTGCTCGTTCCAGTCGAGCTGCGGCTCCTTGACGTTGGGGTTCTGCCGGACCACGTCACGCACCTTGTAGGCGATGTCGCGCACCGTGTTGGGGTCGGGGCCGATCACGCGGAACTGGACGGGAAAGCCGACCGGCGGGCCGAAATTGAAGCGGTCGACGCGCACCCGCGCTTCGGTCAGCACACCGTCATTGACCGCCTTCTCGAGCCGGTCCTTGATCCGCTCGCGGGCCTCGACGTCTTTGGCCACGATCACGATTTCGGCAAAAGCTTCGTTCGGCAGCTGCGGGTTGAGCCCGAGCCAGAATCGCGGCGAGCCCTGCCCGACATAGGCGGTATAGGTCGAAATGTCCTGGTCGCCCTTCAACAGCGTTTCCGCCTTCTCCACGGATTTTTCGGTAACACCAAACGCGGTGCCTTCCGGTAGCCGCAACTGCAGGAACAGTTCGGGCCGCTCGGATAGCGGGAAAAATTGCTGCTGGACGTGACCGAAGGCCACGATCGACAGCGCGAAGACGCCGACGGTCGCCAGCACCACCTTGACGCGGTGGTCGACGCACCACTGGATCATGCTGCGCAAAATTCGATAGAAGCGCGTCTCGTACACCGCGTGCGGATCGTGGTTGTGGCTGACCGTGATGTTCGGCAGCAGTTTGACGCCGATATAGGGCGTGAAAATCACCGCCACGAACCAGGAAGCGACCAGTGCGATCGCCACGATCCAGAAGATGCCGCCGGCATATTCGCCGACCGCGGAATTGGCAAAACCGATCGGCAGGAAGCCAGCGGCTGTGACCAGCGTTCCCGTGAGCATCGGAAACGCCGTGGATTCCCAGACAAAGGAAGCCGCGCGGACGCGGTCCCAGCCCTGCTCCATCTTCACCACCATCATCTCGACCGCGATGATGGCGTCGTCGACCAGAAGTCCGAGCGCGATGATCAGCGCGCCGAGCGTGATGCGATGCAGATCGAGCGACATCGCATTCATGACGATGAAGACGATCGCCAGCACCAATGGCACCGAGGCCGCCACTACGATGCCGGTGCGCCAGCCAAGGGCTACGAAAGAGACAAACAGCACGATCGCCAAGGCCTCGATAAAGGAGTGCACGAACTCGCCGACGGCGTGTTCGACCACCTTTGGCTGATCGGCGATCAATTCGACATTGATGCCCTGCGGTACCGCCTTCATGAATTCGGCGGTGGCGTTGGCGACGTCCTTGCCGAGCTCCAGGATATTGGCGCCCTTGGCGGTGACCACGCCGATGCCGAGCGCGGGCTTGCCTTCCTGGCGCACGGTGAAGGTCGGCGGGTCGACGTAACCGTGGGTGACGGTCGCGATATCGCCAAGGCGAAACACCCGGCCATTGCTTTCGACCGGCGTCTCCGCCACCGCCTTGACGCCATCGAGCGCGCCGGTGACGCGCAGCGGCACGCGCTGCGAGGAGGTTTCGACCGTGCCCGCCGGCACCACGTTATTTTGTTTGGCAAGCGAATCGAACAGCGCCTGCGGCGTGATCCCGAGCGTCGCCAATTTGGCATGCGAGAATTCGACGAAGATGCGTTCGTCCTGGGTGCCGTAGAGATCGACCTTTGTAACGCCCGGCACCTTCAACAGGCGCTGGCGCATGCCTTCGGCGGCCTTTTTCAATTGCGCGTAGTCGGCGCCGTCGCCGGTCATCATATAGAGGATGGAATCGACGTCGGAGAATTCGTCGTTGACTACCGGACCGAGCAGAGCCGGCGGAAGCTGGCCCTGCACGTCGACCAGCTTTTTGCGCAACAGGTAAAACAGATACGGCACGTCCTTCGGCGGAGTCGAATCCTTGAACGTGACCTGCATCGCCGTAAATGCCGGCTTCGAATAGGTCTGCACCTTCTCGAAATACGGCAGTTCCTGCAGTTTCTTTTCGATGGGGTCGGCGACCTGGGTCTGCATTTCGGCAGCCGTGGCGCCTGGCCAGATCGCCGAGACGTTCACCACTTTGACCGTGAAGAACGGATCTTCGGCGCGGCCGAGGTGCTGGTAGGAGACGAAGCCGGCGGCGCCGAGCGCTACGACGAGGAACAGAATGAGCGCGGGGTGGCTGACCGCCCAGGCTGAAAGATTGAAATGCTTCATCGCGCCCTCCTCGGATCAACTGGGGATTAGAACGAAAGTGACGACACGACCCTGACCTTCTGGGCCGGATCGAGTTTCTGCACGCCAAGCGCCACCACCCTGGCGCCTTCGTCGACGCCGGCGGAGACGACGACGTCGTTGCTCTCGTAGGACTTCACCTTGACCGGCTTCAGCACCACATCGCCATTGTCGCCGACGACATAGAACGAGGGATCGCCGCCTTCATTGAACAGCGCCGACAACGGCAGCCGCGCCACGCGCGTGGTCTCGGGATCGGACAGCGTCAGCGTCGCGGTCATGCCGAGCGAGACCGCGTCGCCGGCGTCGGGCAGCGAGAACTTTGCGAGATAGGTGCGGGTTGCCGGATCGGCCGCGGGCGCGATCTCGCGCAGTTTTGCGGCGTATTTCTTGTTCGGGTCCGACCATAGGGTGACGGTGGCAACGCCGTCCTTGGCACGGCCGAGCAGCGTTTCCGGGATCGCGACCACGGCTTCCTTTTCGCCGAACCGCGCCACCCGGATTGCGGTTTGTCCAGAGGCCACGACCTGTCCAGCATCGATCAGGGTCGCGGTGACGACCCCGCGGGTGTCGGCGACGAGCGTTGCGTAAGATAGAGAGTTTTTCGTCAGCTCGACTGAGCGCACCGCACGATCAAGCCGGGCACGCGCCTCATCGGCCGAAGCCTTGGCCGTATCGAGCTGGGCGTCGGTGGCCCAGCCCTTGGCGCGAAGGTCCTTGGCGCGGGTTTCAGCGGCGGCGGCCTGCGCCAGCACGCCGGTCGCGGCATGGAATTCCGCATCAGCCTGCTCGGCCTGTAATTTCAGATCGACTTCGTCGAGAGTCGCCAAGGGTTGGCCGAGATCCACGGTCTGGCCGACCTCGACCAGGCGTTTTGCGACCTTGCCGGGCACCCGAAAGCCCATGTCGGCCTCGATGCGCGGGCGGATGGTGCCGACAAAGCTGCGCGAGGGCGATTCCGCCTCGTAGTGCACGGTGGACACCAGAACCGGCCGCGACGGGGCCGCCTTTTCGGCCGCCAGCTCATTGCAGCCGGTCAGCGCGATCGCCATCAGCGCCAGCGATAGGCCAGCTAAAAGCCTGTAATAACTCGCAAAAATCGAACGGACGAACATCTTGAGCTCCCTCGGCTGCATCTGGAGGGAGTGTCGATTATTGTGTGACGATTGTCAACATTCGTCAGCGATCATGATTTCGTGAGCAGGTGCGGTAGTTAAGGAGTCGCGAACGAGCGCCCCGCGCGAGACGGGGACCCGCACCTCTCCGTCGTTCCTGCGAAAGCAGGAACCCATAACCACAGTCGCTGATGATGAGAGAAAGTCGTCTAGCCGCGCGCCCCTTGCCAACGGCCGCGGCGTATGGGCCCCCGCTTTCGCGGGGGCGACGAATGGAGTTGAGCTAGCGCGCCTTCCCTGCGCCGGCGAATTCCGTCTTGGTTTCGTGGCCGCCCAGAAAAACCAAAAGGCCGCCGATCAGCGGCAGCACCGCGAGCACCAAGAGCCCCGTCGAGGTCGAGCCGGTGGCTTCCTTGACCCAGCCGATCAGATACGGCCCGCCAAAGCCTGCGAGGTTGCCGATCGAATTGATCAG
>DATBYN010000378.1:0-9436 GCA_036513695.1 Bradyrhizobium sp.
TGATGGCGCTCGAGCTCGGGATCGAGGTGCTCCTCCACGGGCCGGCCGATGCAGAGATAAGCGATCAGGGTCCAGGTCTCGGGCACATCGAGTATCCGGCACAACATCTTCGGCTCAAGGATCGAAATCCAGCCGAGCCCCAGTCCCTCGGCGCGTGCCGCAAGCCAGAGGGTCTGGATCGCAGCAACAACCGAGTATTGAAGGGTCTGGGGCATGGTTTGACGGCCGAGGCCGCTGCCGGCCTCCGTTGCCTCATCGGCGAACACGGCAAGATGCACGGGAGCATCTTGGAGCCCCTCAAGCTTCAATCTCGCATATTGGGCGCGCTGTTCGCCGTCATAGTTTTCCAGCGCCTTCGCGTTGGCCCGGACAAAACTCGACCGCACCGCTTCGCGACACTCAGGAGATTCGACCAGCACGAACCGCCAGGGTTGGCAGTGTCCGACCGAGGGGGCGTGGCTCGCAAGTTCAAGCAATGACTGAATCAGAACGGGATCGACGTGATCGCGGCGAAAGCGGCGGACGTCGCGGCGCCAGAGCACGAGATCACGGAACGCCTGTCGAAAGGCGGCATCAAATCGCCGTGCAAATGGACCCTGCGTCTCGGTCATGGCGCCACCCGGTCGATGACATGAAAAAACGTGCCCGTTATCGAGCCCTGTCGCACGCCTTGTTCAGGCACTTCGGCGTCAACGGCATCCCTGCAATCGACCAGCGGATCGCCGCTCGCCGAAACCGTGCGCGCATAGTGGAACTCGTGGCCGAGCACTTCCGTTCCCTCCGCACCGAGCGAGCAGGCCGCGCGAAGCCGCGCGCGCCGATAGCCCAGATGCAGCCTTCGGTTCGCAAAGGAAGTCTCTAACCCGAGCAAGCCGGTCATTTCGTGCCTGTTGCCGTCGGCATCCTCGAGCCCGCGCCCCAGCACCATATAGCCACCGCACTCGCCGTGGATCGGAACAGAGCGTTGCGCAAGTTTCTGAAGACCTATTCGGAAACCGTGGGCAGAGGCGAGAACGCCAGCGTGGAGTTCCGGATAGCCGCCGGGCAGCCAGACGGCGTCGGCCGCCGCATTGGGAGCCTCGTCGGCGAGCGGCGAGAACGGAATGATCTCCGCGCC
Source organism: Bradyrhizobium sp. (assembly GCA_036513695.1). Classification (GTDB taxonomy): domain Bacteria; phylum Pseudomonadota; class Alphaproteobacteria; order Rhizobiales; family Xanthobacteraceae; genus Bradyrhizobium. The sequence goes on from DATBYN010000378.1 coordinate 1,118, forward strand.
GGCGAGCCGCCATTGGCGAATGAGATGAGGATAGATGAAGGAGAACGCCCGGTCCTGCGCCAGCGCAATGCGCTGTCCGGGCGGGTGCAATTGGGTCCGATTGGAATGCTCGTCGCGGATCGCGAACTTCGCCGGCCGCGCCGATTGCCTGACCGCATCGAGATCAATAGCAGCACCGACGACGTCAGCGAGCACGTCCAGACGTACATCGATCGCCGCTATCTCCCGGGCCTGGACCAGACCGAGATGCCGCTCGGGCAGCGCGAGACGATCCTCCCGAAAAATCGCTCCAAAAACCCGCATCTTGATCCGCTCGACCGCCGGCACGACCATCGCAAAATGCCGTTCGCTTGCCACGCGATTGAGAATGACGCCCGCGATATCGACGCCGTCCCGATATTTGGCGCAACCGAGCGCCACAGCAGCCGCCGTCTCGGTCTGGCCGCTGACGTCGAGCACCAGCACCACCGGCCACCCGAGCAGAGCAGCGAGGTCGGCGGTCGCGCCAGACCCGGACTGACCGCGCGCCGCGGCACCGTCGAACAGCCCCATCACGCCTTCGGCAATGCAGATATCCGCGCCTGCGGGAACCTTGGTCGCAAGCGTTGCAATAAGCTCCTCTCCCATCGCCCAGCTGTCGAGATTGTAACTCGACCGCCCCGCAGCGATCTCGTGAAACGCCGGATCGATGTAGTCCGGACCGCACTTGAAGGGCTGCACGCCAAAACCTCGGCGCCGAAGCGCACGCAACAGCCCGAGCGTGACCGTTGTCTTCCCGGCGCCCGAGCGTGGCGCCGCGATGATAAGGCCTGGTGGACTGAGGTGAGGAATCATCGCCAGCCAACCATGTTCGCCAGAAGCTGTTGCCTCATCGCAGCAATGGCACCGACAATCACGATCGCCGGCGCGCTGACGCCTTGCGTCGCGGCGTCCGCGGCGGCCATCCCAAGCGAGGTTTCGATGATGCGCTCCTCCGCTGTCGTCGAGGAACTGATGATCACGGCAGGCGTATCGGGAGCCATGCCGCCGCGTTGGAACGCGCTCGTGATCTCGGGCAAATTCGCCATCGGCATATAGACGATGATCGGCTGTCCGGTGCGCGCCAGCTTCTCCCACTCCGCTGCCGAGCTCCCGTCCGCCGCGCGGCTTCCCGCCACCAGGATGACGGCATGGTTGGTCTGGCGCATGGTCGCGGGAATACCGGCCAGCGCCGCAGCCGCAAGCCCCGAGGTGATCCCGGGAATGATCCGGAACCTGAGCCCGGCGCGCGTCAGCGCCAACGCTTCCTCGCCGCCGCGCCCGAACACAAAGGGGTCGCCGCCTTTCAGGCGCAGAACGCGCCGCCCCATCCTGGCGCGCTCGATCAACAGCTCGTTGATATCGGTCTGCTGGGCCGAGGGCCTGCCCCCGCGCTTGCCGGCAAAGATCAGCTCTGCCTGGTTGCCCGCGAGTTCAAGGATCGCTGGGCCGACGAGCGCATCGTAAACGATGTCGTCGGCTATTCGCAGCGCATGGAGCGCATGCAATGTCAAAAGCCCGGGGTCGCCGGGGCCTGCACCGGCAAGCCAAACTTCGCCGGCTGCGAACTCCGGGAAATCAGGGAGATTATCGATGTGCAGTTTCATGGAGAAATCGTGATAAGTCTTGGCGCGCGGAATCGGAACAGAATGTGAGCGACGCCGACGATACAAGTGAGAAAAAGCCAGATCAGCCGCTCAGGCGCGGCTGGACCACGGGCACCTGCGCGACGGCCGCCACACGCGCCGCGTATGAGGCGCTCGTGACTGGAGAATGTCCGGATCCGGTGGAAGTGAAGCTTCCGAACGGCGCGCGCGTTAGTTTCGCGGTTGCCGTCTTCGAAACGCCCGAGGGCGGTGCGACCGCGGGGATCGTGAAAGACGCCGGCGACGATCCCGACGTCACCCACGGCGCCCTGATCAAGGCGACGGTGCGAGCGGGCACGCCCGGTTCCGGCGTCACTTTTCTCGCGGGCCAAGGCGTGGGCAGCGTGACAAAACCCGGCCTTCCGGTCCCGCCCGGCGAGCCCGCGATCAATCCGGTACCGCGCGAGATGATGCGAAGTGCCGTTCGCGAAGTGGTGGAGCGGTTCGGGGCATCCGGTGACGTGATCGTCGAACTCTCTATACCCGGCGGCGAAGCGCTCGCCGCCAAGACGCTCAACGCGCGTCTCGGTATTGTTGGCGGACTCTCGATCCTCGGCACCACCGGAATTGTCGTGCCCTACTCCTGTGCGGCCTGGATCCACTCGATCCATCGCGGTATCGACGTCGCGCGCGCCAGCGGCCTCAAGCACATCGCTGGCTCGACGGGATCGACCTCGGAAGTGGCCGTTCAAAAACTGCATGGGCTTTCCGAAACCGCGCTGATCGACATGGGCGACTTCGTCGGCGGCATGCTGAAATATGCCAAGCGACACCCGGTCCCGCGCATCACCATCGCCGGAGGCTTTGCCAAAATGACAAAACTCGGACAAGGGCTGCTCGATCTGCATTCGAAGTCCGGCAGCGTCGACCGCATCTGGCTTTCCGAACTTTTGCAGGAAGCGGACGCGCCCGCCGATCTCATCGAACTGTGCAGGGATGCCAATACCGCGTTGCTGGTTCTGCGGGAGGCGGAACAGCGCGGCGTCCCGATTGGCGAATTCGTCGCCAGGGCTGCGTGGAAGACGGCCGCGCAAGTGCTCGATGGATCGGGCATCGCCCTCGATATCGCAGTGTTCGACCGCGAAGGCAAAGTCGTCGGGCGCTGGGAATAGGTTTTCGATCATGCGCCGCCTCCCCGGAACCGTCGGCGATATCCGCTGTCGTATAGTGCACTGTCCCGGAAATCACGCGCCGCCAGCACGTCACCGACGATGATGAGCGCGGTACGCTCGATATTTGTCTTTTTCACCTCAGCTGCGATGCTACCAAGCGTCGCCCGGATGATCTGCTGGTCCGGCCAGCTCGCGCGAAACACGACCGCGACCGGGCAATCTTCCCCATAAGCGGGGACTAACTCTGCGACGGTTTTTTCGATGGCGTGAATGGAGAGATGGATAGCAAGTGTCGCACGCGTTGCGGCGAAGGCGGAAAGCGTCTCGGTCGCCGGCATCGCCGACGCGCGTCCGGGCGTTCGCGTCAATACGACCGATTGCGCCACTTCGGGCAATGTCAATTCCCTGGCCAAGGCGGCCGCGGCCGCGGCGAAAGCGGGAACGCCCGGCGTCACCGTGTAAGGGATATTGAGCGCATCCAAGCGCCGCAACTGTTCGCCAAGTGCGCTCCAGATCGAAAGATCTCCGGAATGCAGCCGCGCGACATTTTGGCCGCGATCGGTGGCCTGCACCATCTCGGCAATAATCTCGTCGAGCGACATCGACGCGGAATCGATGATTGCGGCCCCGGGCGGGCAGTAATCGAGCAGCGCCTTTTGCACCAGAGAACCGGCATAGAGGCAGACCGGGCAACTAGCGATCAGATCGCGTCCCCGCACGGTGATGAGGTCCGCTGCTCCAGGTCCTGCCCCGATGAAGTGAACGGTCATGAGCCCTCACTGATGGCGATGGCACAGGTTACGTTGTCGGCCGCGACCCGCGCACCGAGAAGCCGGGCGCTGGGGCCCGCTGCGACCAGAGCGGACGCCTCTGCGATCGACGGAACACCCTTGAGCGCCTGAACGCGCGACGAGCGCGTAACGACTTTGTCGGACGCCCGATCCAGATCGGCGAGCGAGCACCGGACGAGAGGAACCGACAGAGATTGCGCGGCGTTCGCGATCCCGCACTCGTCCGCTTTCGACGCCTCGGTCGCGATCGCATCGAGGTTTTCGCGGGCGATGCCAGAGGTGGCAAGAACCGCGAGAATCAGGCTCACGATGTCTTCCGACAACGTCCCGCGCTTGCATCCGATGCCGGCAACAATCATGGTTTTTTCACCCGCCATTGCGTCACCGGCATCGCCGGGCGCCAGCCAAACATGCTGCCGACCTTGTCCGCGCGTGCGACCTGCAGCCGAACGAGATCGCCACCGAAACGCTGGAAATAGTCGGCGAACCGGGCCTCCGTCTCGAGCGACACCGCATTGGCAACGAGCCGGCCCCGAGGTTTTAGCGCCGCCCAGACCGCTTCGAACACGCCGTCATCCATCATGCCGCCACCGACAAACACCGCATCCGGTCGGGCAAGCCCTGCCAGCGCCTCCGGTGCGCGGCCTTGCACAATCCTGAGTTCGGGCACGCCGAGCGCCGCGGCGTTGCGGGCGGCGCGGTCAGCGCGGTCGTTGCGGGCCTCGACACCGATCGCGCCCAGGGTAGGATGCCGCAGCAGCCATTCGATCGCGATCGAGCCGGCGCCGAGTCCGACATCCCACAACAATTCGCCATGCCGCGGCTCGAGCGACGAAAGTGTGACGGCGCGAATTTCCCGTTTTGTCAGTTGGCCATCATGCTCAAAGAGCGCGTCGTCAAGGCCCGGTGTGAGCGGGATGATCGGGGCGTCCGGTCCCGCGACCACCTCGATCGCGATGGTATTGAGCGGAACGATTTCCTCGATATCGAAATTCGCTGCCCTGGTGTGGCGTACCCGCTCGCGCGGGCCGCCCATCGCCTCGAGCACGGTGATACGCGATTGTCCCATGCGATGCGCGTTGAAAAAATCAGCGAGCTTTGCGGGCGTCGCGCCGTCCCAGGAAAGCGCCAGGATGCGCGCGCCGGGTTGCAGATGCCTGATAATGCCCTGCAGCGCGCGACCATGCAGCGTGACGAGCGCAACGTGCTGGAGCGACCATCCCATTCGCGCTGCGGCGAGGCTGAAAGCCGAGGGTTGCGGCAGGCAAACGAATTCTTCCGCCGGGACAAACTCGGCAAGCTGCTTGCCAACGCCGAAATGGAAGGGGTCGCCGCTCGCCAACACCACGACCGGGCGCCCGCGATGCCGCTTGACCTCAGCGAATGCGTCGCTCATCGGGCTGGGCCAGGCAAGACGCCGGCCACGGATCAAATCGCCGGCGAGCTCCAGATGGCGCGCGCCGCCGACGACCAGCTCCGCTGATGCGATCAGCCGCCGAGCGACGGAGGATAGCCCTTCCACGCCATCTTCGCCGATGCCGACGATGGACAGCCAGCGCTGCACGTTGCAGGTTGCGGGCTCAGCATTCATGGAGATGCTCTCGATGCGCGTTCTCATCCTTGGAGGTACCACCGAGGCCTCGGAGCTGACGCGCCTGCTGGCGGCTAACCCCCGCTTCGACGCGACGGTTTCGCTTGCCGGGCGCACCACGAACCCCAAAGCGCAGCCGGTGCGAACCCGGATCGGCGGCTTCGGCGGCGCCGACGGTCTCGCCGCGTGGCTTGAGCAGGACGCAACGCAAGCGGTCATCGACGCAACGCATCCTTACGCCGATCAAATCTCCGCCAACGCGGTCGCGGCCTGCGCACGGCTTGCGATCCCGCTCGCCTCGATCGTGCGTCCCGCCTGGGAACCCCAACCGAGCGACAACTGGCTTGCCGTCGCGAGCGCCGAAGCTGCCGCCGATGCGCTGGGGCCAAAACCCCGTCGCGTTTTTCTCACGCTTGGCCGCCTTGAGCTCGGTGCTTTCGCGAGCGCGCCCCATCATCACTACATCGCCCGCACCATCGATCCGCCTGGTGACATCGCGCTGCCGCCCGATATCCGGCTGTTTTACGATCGTGGTCCCTTCGACCGAGAATCTGAAACGGCGCTTCTCGCGCGCGAGAAGATCGAAATGCTCGTCTCCAAAAACTCGGGCGGGGCGGCGACCTACGCAAAGATCGAAGCGGCGCGCCATCTTGGCATCCCCGTCGTGATGATTGCGCGACCGAACAAGCCGCGTGGACATGCCCTCGAAAGCGCGGAGGCGGCCGTACTCTGGCTTGAACATCAGCTCGCTCATCGCACCACCTCACGTTCGGCACGCGGCGTATAGACGAAGGGCCTGCGCCCGTTTCGTGAGATGAGCCGTGTTGCCACCGCGCCAATGATGACAAGCGTGCGCATATCGGCAAGGGCAGGATCTGCCTCGCCCAACTCAGTCATGACAACGCGCGCTTCGGGTGTCGCAGCACTTCTGACAAAGAGCACGACGGTCTGAGGCGATTTTTTCGCTCTCAGCAAATCGAACGCGCGGCCAAGCTGGTTTGGCCTTGCCCGCGAAGCAGGATTGTAAAGCGCGATGACAAAATCGGCTTCCGCCGCGGCGCGCAAACGTCGTTCGATCGTTTCCCATGACTTCAGATTGTCCGACAGCGATATGGCGCAAAAATCCGCGCCGAGCGGCGCGCCGACTTCGGCGGCTGCCGCAAGCATCGCCGTTATCCCCGGCTCGACATGTATATTGAGTTCGCGCCAGGCGGGATCGCCGGCTTCGATGGCTTCGAAAACCGCAGCCGCCATCGCGAATACGCCGGGATCGCCACCCGAGACGACCGCGACCTTGTTGCCTTCGGCCGCCAGCACGAGCGCGTGACGTGCGCGGTCGATTTCGAGACGATTGCCGGACGCATGACGGCGCCGGCTGAAGACCGATTTTGGAATCCGATCGAGATAGGTCTCATATCCAACAAGATCGGTTGCAGCAGAAAGCGCTTTCGCAGCCGCAGGCGTCAAGAAGTCCATCGACCCCGGTCCAAGACCGACAATGACCAGCGAGCCGCTCACAGCCGCCTCCCCTGACCCGGGATCAACACCATGGAAAAGTACGGGCCCTTGCCGTTAGGACATTCGGACAGTGGCATGATCTGCTCCCCTTGCATGGTGCCGCGCTCGACATAGACCGCGCGCGAGAGCAACCCGGCCGCCTCGACCGCGCGGCGGACTTTTGCGAGGTTCTTGCCGACCTTCATGATGACGGCGGCGTCGGTCTCCGTTAGCCGGCGGGTCAATTGTTCTTCGCTCAACGTTCCCGGCAATACCGAGAGGATGTCGTTGCCCCAGGTGATCGGCGCATTGGCGCGGGTCCAGCAGCCTGACATACCGGTGACGCCGGGCACGATTTCGATCGGGAATTCGCGATTGAGACGCCGCCACATGTGCATGAAGGAGCCGTAGAAGAACGGATCGCCTTCGGCCAGAAGCCCGACGGACTTGCCTTGTCGAAGCAATTCCACAAGCGCCGCGACACTCTCTTCATAGAAATGCACGATCTGTTTCTGATATGAGGGATCTTCGGGCGAGAGCTCGTCCGTCACCGGGTATTCCAGCCGAAGCTCGGTTCGTCCCGGTGCCAGCAGAGGATCGACAATGCCTCGCGCGTTTCCCTGTAGCCCTCGCTTGGCAAAAAACGCCAACACGTCGACATCTCGCACCAGCGCCGCCGCGCGCAGCGTCAGATAGCGGACATCGCCCGGCCCGACACCGATGCCGTAGAGCGTTCCCGCACAGGCGGTTCCTGCGATCGCGTCAAAACCTGTCATTCGCGCTCACTCGCCAGCGCATTGATGGCTGCAACGGCCATGGCACTGCCGCCGCGGCGGCCGCGCACGACAAGAAATGGCACGCGGGCCTGCAACCGAAGCGCTTCCTTGGATTCGGCGGCGCCCACGAAGCCGACGGGAACGCCGATGATGGCGGCGGGAGCCGGCGCGCCCTCGTCGAGCATTTCAAGCAGCCGAAACAGCGCAGTCGGCGCATTGCCGACGGCGACGACGGCTCCCTCGAGATGAGGCCGCCACAGCTCCAACGCCGTGGCCGAGCGCGTGTTGCCAATCTTGGCGGCGAGCCGCGCCACCGCGGGATCGTCGAGCGTGCAAATGACATTGTTGTCCTTTGGCAGCCTGCTGCGGGTGATGCCATGCGCGACCATCTTCGCATCACACAGGATCGGCGCGCCCCGCAATAATGCTGCGCGGGCGCGGGCAGCAAACGTCGGTGACATCTCGATATCGCTGACGACATCGATCATGCCGCAGGCGTGAATGATCCTGACCACGACTTTTTCTTCGTTCTCTCCGAAACGGGAGAGATCCGCCTCGGCGCGGATGATCGCAAACGAGTTGCGATAGATCTCGGCCCCGTCGCGAATATAGTTTTGAGATTCAGTCATGGCCTTCGTTCTCCGGCCGAAGCGAAAAATGTGCCGGGATCAGCGGCAAGCTCGGCGAACAAAGCGCTGCTTGCAGGGCGATCCTGCGCGGTCCCATTGCGAACGATCCCGTATTTGCCTTCAGCGCCGACCAGCACCAGGTCGGCCGCGGCGGACTTTGCACACCCCTTGGCACAACCGGAGACGTGAACGGTACCTTCAAAGCCAAACCTGGATGACAATGCGGCAAGCCGGCGCGCGTCGCCGCGGGTGTCGAGGC
>DATBYN010000379.1:0-10430 GCA_036513695.1 Bradyrhizobium sp.
GTTTAAAACTTTGTATTGGGTGCATTTTGCGATGAGATCGCGTTCAATGGCGGCAACAATCGCCACACTTCGAGCGCCACCGCATGACCACCGCCATCCCCGCTGGCTTTGAACCGCATTTTCGCAAAAGCCCGTTCACCGATCCCTGGGAGCCGCTGTATTCGATGCGGACGGACAGAGCCGTCATCATGGGACTGCGTCTGGCAAAACCGCACACCAACGCGCGTGGCCTGATTCACGGCGGGCTGATCGCATCGCTTGCCGACAACGCGATGGGTTATAGCTGCGGGCAGGTCGCTCGCCTGGGCGCTGCATCTTCGCTGGTGACGATCGGGCTCGCGGTCGATTTTGTCGGTTCCGCGCAGCTTGGACAATGGCTCGCGGTCGAGCCGGACGTGATCAGGACCGGCAGCACGATCTGCTTCGCGCAATGCCTGATCAAAGCCGACGATGCCGTCATCGCGCGCGCCAACGGGACCTTTCGCGTGGTGCCGAAGAAGGCGTGAGGCCTCATCCGCCAAAATGCCAGTCGCTGATCTCGATCGCGAGATCGATGAAGGCACGCACCTTCGCCGACAACAACCGCGACGTCGGATAGACCAGATGGATCGGCAGCGGCGGCACTTCGAATTTTGTCAAAACGATTTTGAGACGGCCGGCCTTGATCGACTCCGCGGCCTGATAGGCCAGCACCCGTGTCAGGCCGCCGCCCTGCTCGGCATATTGGATCGCGGCGTCGGCGCTGTTGGTAGCAAAGCGCGGCGTGCAGGAGATGCGGACCTCGCTTCCGTCCTCGACAAACTGCCACTCGGACGAGGCGGTGGTGGCGCCGAACTGGATTGTCTGATGGGAAGCGATCCCCTCGGGCCGCTTCGGCTCGCCACGCGATTTGAGATAGGCTGGTGAGGCGACCACGATCCGCCGCATTTCGCCGACCTGGCGCGCGACCAGCGTGGAATCGGGCAGATGGCCGATCCTGACCGCGAGATCGACGCCGTCTTCGACAAGATTGATCACGCGATCCGACAGCCGCAGTTCGCCGAAAACCTCACCATGGCGCATCAGATACGCCGACATCACCGGGCTGACGTGGAGACGTCCGAATCCGACCGGCGCCGAGACCACCAGCCGCCCGCTCGGCCGGGTCCGCTCGCCCTCGGCCGCGCCTTCGGCTTCCTCGACGTCGGCGAGGATGCGACGCGCGCGCTCCAGATAGCGCGCCCCGACATCGGTCAGCGCGACCTGCCGCGTGGTCCGCTGCAACAGCCGCGCGCCGAGACGATCCTCCAGCGCCGCGATCAGCCGGGTCACGTTCGAGGGTGACTGCCCGAGCTTGCGGGCCGCCGGCGCAAACCCGCGCAAATCGGCCACCGCGACAAAGGCCTGCATGGCGTCGATGCGATCCATGGCATTATTTCATATATTGCAATGATGAAGTGTCAATCGGGATGATTGTTTAAATTTCGAAAGGGTCCATCTCTGAGAGGAAAACGGGCGCTGGGCGCCCCTGACGATAACGAGATCCTCCAATGTCAGACGTTCACACCTACTCCAGCGACGTGGCATTCACCCCCGCGGTGAAGGAAATCCAGACGCGGAAGGGATCGCGCCGCGCCTACGCCCAGGTCGAACAAAACGGCGGCTGGCGGACCGAGGTCGACGAAAGCCTGGCGGCTTTCCTGGCCGACACCAACAGCATGTACTTCGCGACCGCCAGCGCTGACGGCCAGCCCTATATCCAGCATCGTGGCGGGCCCAAAGGATTCATAAGAGTGCTGGACAAGAATACGCTGGCATTCGCCGATTACAGCGGCAACCGGCAATACATTACGCAAGGCAATCTTTCGGAAAATCCCAAGGCACATATCTTCGTGATGAACTATACCCATCGCCGCCGAGTAAAAATCTGGGGCGAGGCGCGGGTAGTCGATGACGATCCGGCGCTGATGACATCGCTGATGCCGCAGGGTTACAAGGCACGGCCAGAGCAGGTGATCCTGTTCAAGATCGCGGCGTGGGACACCAATTGCCCCCAGCACATTCCGCAAAAATTCGACGCGGCGGACGTGGCGGCGGCGCTGGCCTCTCGTGACGCGCGGATTAAGGAATTGGAGGCGGAACTGGCGAGTTTGAAAGCCGCGGCAACGTAAAAACACCGTCGTCCCTGCGAAAGCAGGGACCCATAACCACCGATGCTAGTTGGTTAAAAAGCCGTCTGCCACTGTGCCTCTTTCTTCGGCCGCGGCGTATGGGTCCCCGCGTTCGCGGGGACGACCATCTTAGGCGGCCTCTTGCACCGGGGCCCACGCAAATTCCGGGTAATATTGGAGCATCATCCGGTCGACATAGGCGGTGAGATTTTTGAAATGTTCGGTGCGTTCCCGCAAGCTTGAGTTGAAGAACGGCGTCAAGATGCCGGCGAGCGCGGCGAAGGCGGTGGCGTCGGTGCCGCAGGGCGTGTCGCCCATCAGATAGGGCTTGTCGCCAAGCTGCACTGACAGCGCAAACATCGAGCGGATCGCGAGGTCGACGTCGTCGTCCGGAGCGTGACGGCCGAGGCCGCTCAAGAGGTAGTTCTCGGCGACTCGGAATTGCGCGTCCTCGCGGAGCTTTTCGCGCATATGCTCGGGCGCGCCATCGAAGAAATGCGTCGGTCCCTTGGCAAAGTTTTCCGGATCAACCCAGCGCGCGCCGACCAGCGCCCAATAGACGTGGTGCTCGATCATGCGTTCGAACGCCCAGGCCTGCGCCCGCTGCTGCAGGTTGAGCGGCGCGTCGAAGTCAAAGCCGTATTTGCCTTCGATATGCGCGCGAATGAAGGTGGAATCGGCAATACTCTCTTCGTCGTCGACGATATAAGGCAATTGCCCCTTGGGCGAGGCCGGGGGCATCGCCTTTTCCTTCCGAAAAGCGAGGTCTGCCATTTTCAATTGGACTTCGGTCTTGGTCACAAACGGACTGATTTCCGGCAAGCCGAAGCCGGCGCCGAAGCCATAGAGGGTAATCATCAGAACGCTCCCGATTTCTTGAGCAGGCGCTTCAGGCTAGCCATCCCCTGCTGCCACCGTGGTGTCAGCAGCGGCGACATCGAGGTCCAGAGGTCGAGGCCGTATAGGATCATCATGGACAAAATCCCCTTTGTTGGAGTGTTGTCCCGGTATACTGACCCCCTGCTGCCAACATGCTGTCAGCATCCCGATAGCGGCCCTCGAATAGAGACAAAAGAGACTAAACCCCATGAGACGCGCTGACCGGCTGTTCCAGATCATCCAGGTGCTCCGGCGCACCAGGAAACCGCTGACGGCGGATGCGATCGCCGCCGAGTTAGAGACCTCGAAGCGGACGATCTATCGCGACATCGCCACCCTGATCGGGCAGCGCGTGCCAATCCGCGGCGAGGCCGGCATGGGCTATATCCTGGAGAAAGGATTTGACCTGCCGCCTTTGATGCTCACCCCCGATGAGATCGAGGCGGCCGTGCTCGGCGCGCAATGGGTCGCCGGCCATGCCGATGCCGTACTGGCGCGCGCGGCCGAAGACCTGATGTCCAAGATTGCCGACACCGTTCCCGAACGCTTGCGGCCGTTTGTGCTCGAACCCGCAAGCCGCGCCCGGCCGGCCTGGCAGAAGGAAGCCGACCGCATCGACATGGTGCGAACCCGCTCGCAGATTCACGAAGGCAAGAAGATCGCGCTGCGCTATCGCGACGAGCACGGCCGCGACAGCGAACGCACGATCTGGCCGATCGCGATCGGCTATCTCGAAGCGGTGCGGCTATTGGCGGCGTGGTGCGAGTTGCGCAAGGATTTTCGCAGTTTTAGGACCGACCGGGTGGTCGATGCCGACTATCTGGACGAAAAATATCCGGAGCGGCGTGACCTGCTGCGGGCAAAGTGGCGAAGGAGTTTGGTTTGGGAACCGCCGAGCGATACCTGATACGCTTCATGGGCACGACCAACTAAATGAGAGCCATGGAAACGAGCGACAAAACCATTGACGCCAAAAGCCCCTGCCAGGCCTGCGGGGCCTGCTGCGCCTATTCGCAGAACTGGCCGCGCTTCACCACCGAGGACGACGCCGCGCTCGATCTGATTCCGGCAAAATTCGTCAATGAACGACAGTCGGGCATGCGCTGCGAAGGCGACCGCTGTTCGGCGCTGTCAGGCAAGATCGGAGTTGCGACGTCCTGCACCATTTACGCCATGCGGCCGGAGGTGTGCCGGACCTGCATGCCCGGCGATGTCGAATGCAACATGGCGCGTCGGCGGCACGGGCTGCCGGTGCTGGTTTAGGTTTTTCTAGCCGTCGTCCCTGCGAAAGCAGGGACCCATACCGCGTGATCCATCGATGAGGCGCTGGGGCAGACGCCTTTTAAAACAATTGTATTCGGTGGTTATGGGTCCCTGCTTTCGCAGGGACGACAGCTAACTACGCCGTAACAGCTTCGGCAAAATCTTCGTCGAGTTCGTCCTCGATCGGCGAGAAGGTCGAGAGCGGCTTGGTCGAGAGCGTGATCGGCTTGCGGTTGCCGTAGGAGGAGGACGGTGCGCTGCGTGCGACGGGTTCGCGGGACAGCGTGTAAAGCGTGGAGCCGACGCGTCCACCGAGATGGACCAGTTCGCGCTCGCTGCAGCTTGCCGCGATCGAGAGCGCCAGCGAATAAAGATGGCTTCTGCGATAACAGAACAGCGCCAGCATCGCCCGGACCTCGGAAGAGACGCTGGCGACCAACTGAGGCAGGCCGTTTTCGCTGGCGCGGTACATTTCGCCGAGCAATTCATCCCCGACTGGGCAGAAATCGTTCTCAAAGGCGTCGCGACTTGAAAACATGTGCAATCCCCCTGGCCGCGCGCACGATGCATCGCGACCTTCTAACGAAAGGTTAACCACGGTTCCCGTAGTCGCACGGGGGTAGTTGCACGGGCTACCCGAATCAGACAAGCGCGGGCCCCTATCGCTTCTCTTCTACAGCGCGTTCGCCTTCATCCAGTCGGCGACTGCCCGGCCGATCGCCGGCCCGGAATCTTCCTGGATGAAATGCGAGCCTGGTACCGTGACCTCGGCCTGATTCTTCCAGCTTCGGCAGAATTCCCTGGACGCCCCGATCAGGATGGCGCCGGGCTCGCCGTTGACGAACAGCTTTGGGATGTCGTTTCCGGCCATCCATTGCGCATAATCCGCAGATATCTGCACCACATCGGCAGGCGAGCCTTCGATCGGAATCTGCCGCGGCCAGGTCAGGGTCGGCCAACGGTCCTCCGCCTTCAAAAACGGGCGGCGATATTCGGTCATCTCGGCCTCGGTCAGTTTCCGCAACACCGATCCCGGCAGCACCCGCTCGACGAACATGTTGCGCTCGAGGATCATCTGTTCGCCCTTGTCGGAGCGGAAGCCTTGGAAGATCGGCACGGCCTGCGGGCTCCAGTCGGCCCAGGAAGCCATCGGGCGCACGATCGCCTCCATGTAGGCGATCCCCCGGACACGGTCGCGGTGATGATTGGCCCAGTCGAAGCCGAGTGCCGAGCCCCAGTCGTGCACCACGAACAGGATAGGCTGAGATGGACCGATCACGGCATCGATGAAGGCCGCGAGATAGTCGCGGTGGGTGACGAAGCGATAGGTGTCGGGACCCGGATTCGCCAATTTGCCGGAATCGCCCATGCCAATCAGATCCGGCACGATCAGCCGGCCGCGTCCCGCAAGCTCGGGCACAACATCGCGCCAAAGATAGGATGAGGTCGGATTGCCGTGCAGCAACAGCACGGGTGTGCCCTCGCCGCGCTCGTGATAGGCCATGCGGCTGTCAAGCACGTCGACGGTCTTTTTTGTCAGCGGTTGTTCTGTCATAGGTTTCCTCCACGATTGAGCCAACATGTCGCGCGCCGGCGCCGGACGCAAATCAATGTCTCTTGCTTTCACCATTTCCGACCTGCGGCGGCGCCCCGAGTTTTTCGACACCGTGGCGATGCGGATTTGGCGCGCATGGTGGGAACCGAACGGCACGCCGCTCGACCACATCACTGGCCTTTTGCGTGAGAACATGAACACCACGCCGATACCGTTCGCGCTGGTCGCCCATGACGGCGAGGCGTTTCTCGGCACGACCTCGGTGATCGCCTCCGATCTCGCGGAGCGCCCGCATTTGACGCCATGGGTCGCGGCAGTGTGGGTCGAACCCGCTGCGCGCGAGCGCGGTGTTGGTGGCGCGCTGGTTAATCGCGCCACGCAAGATTGCTTCGCGCTTGGCTTCCGCCGCGCCCATCTATGTGCGCGACGGCCGCGTTCAGCTTTTTACGAAAGGCTGGGCTGGATCCCGATCGAGCGGGATGTCGGCCCGCACCAGCTGAGCCTGTTTATTCGGGATGCAAAGGCGACCAGCGAATTCAATTCGCCGCCATGAATATCGAGAGGACAAAACCGGTGAGATGGTGCAGCGCCTGATCGACCCCGATCAAGGTCCAGAACCATGGGTGCTCCTGCTCCAGCGTCACGCCAAATCTCGATGCGCAAAGTCCCTTGGCGCGGTCGACCGTGATGTGAATGGCAAAATCGATCAGGGCGACGAACCAGAATCGCGGCGCGATCATCAGAATCAGCGCCATTGCAACCGCTAGGTGCACGAGACAATGCGCCAATAGCGGCATCGCCCATCCGCTCTTCTGGTCCTTGCCGATCGCCATCCAGGACGTCTGCAGGACAAAATCAGCGATGATGTGCTTGACGGTCAGGACGAGCATCCACCCGACCAGTGCGCCAACCGGAACCGACGAGGACAAAGTGGGAAACGACAAAGCTGACGTCCTCGCTCAGACTGAAGGGTACGGGCAGAATGGGAAGCTTGCGCGCAACTTCTTCTTAAATCCGGACATTTCGCCCGGTATTGCTCATTTATGACACCTCCCCGGCCAGAATGCACCTACGCGGAACCCGAAAAACCTGTGGTGTGACTTAACTGCGATAGGTCGGCGCCGAGGCGCCGGTAAGGTTACCGACGCGGTTTGATTTGCAATCCGCAAGAGGGCGGATATCATGGTTACGCTGGAAAATTGTCGTGCTTTTTTAGATATTTACGATCTCGTCGGGCAAACTTCCAGGCCGATCAGGCTTTGAGGCGCGCGTCGCGGGGGCAGATATGAGCCATGAGCGCTGAAGTCGCAACGCAGCGAGCGGACAAGCCGCCCGAGCTCGCGCGCCTTGTCAAAAGCAACCGCCGGCAGGTGGTGCTGTTTGCGCTCCTGACTTTGATTCTGACCATTGCAACCGTGTGGGGTGGCCGCATTTGGCTGAAGGATTCCGAAACGCTGGTGTTCGCCGTCGGCGACGCCAGCGGCCCCGAGGCTCGTTTTGCCGCCAAGCTTGCCACCGTCCTCAAGAGCAACGCGTCGCGGCTGCGCCTCAAGATCGTATCCAACGCCGACAATGCGAAAGCGCTCGCGCAATTCGATCGCCGGCAGGCCGATCTTGCGGTGCTGCGCACCGACGCAAAGATTCCGCCGCACGCGCGCGCGATTGCGATCCTGGAACACGACATCGTGCTCTTGATCAGCCCTCCCGGCAAAAAGATCAAATCGCTCGCGGACCTCAAGAAAAAGAAAATTGCCGTTCTGGCCAGCAGCGACGCTGGCGCAGCCTTCGTGCGCAACGTCCTCGAAATCTCCGACAACTCCGATGCGGCGTCGCGGGTCCAGATGGCGCCGCCGAATTCGGTATTCGAAAAGCTGTTCACCTCGGGCGGTTATGGCGCGGCGGTCGTGATCGCGCATGCTTCGTCGATCGTTAAGGACAAGCGTTACGAACAATACGCCAAGGCCGGCGGATTCACCTTGAACGCGATCGACGAATCGAAGGCGCTGGCGCGGCGCATTCCCGCGATTTCCGAGGAAACGCTGGCGACGGGCATGGTGTCCTCCTCGCCCGCGATCCCCGATGACGATCTCGATACGGTCGGCCTGCAATGGCTTCTGGTCGCGCAGTCCAAGATGTCGACGGCCACGGCAGGCGATCTCGCGCGCGCGATCTACGAGAACAAGGCCGAACTTGCGCTGGAAGACGGTTTCGCCTCGAAGATCGAGCCGGCGGACACCGACAAGGACGCATTTGTCATCGCCCACCAGGGCGCGGCCGAATACATCAACGACGAAACCAAGTCGTTCATGGACCGCTATAGCGACATGATGTATCTGGGCGCCGCCGCGCTCAGCGTCATCGGTTCGATCTTTGCCGCGATCTACACCCAATTGACCAGGGTCGCACCGGAGAAGGCCAGCGAACTCGCAACCGCCATCCTCGACATCGGCGAGCGGATGGAGCATGCCACCTCGCTGGGTACCCTCGACGCGCTGCAAGATGAACTGGAGGCGATCCTGCGCGGCGCCGTGGTCGGACTGCGCGACGGCACCATCTCGACCGACGGATTGGAGACGTTCAAGCTCGGCTATGAATTCGTGCGCGACGAGCTCGCCATGCGGCGCGAAAGCCTGGAACGGCACGCCGGCCATGAAGAGGCCAGCCGTGAAGACACGAGTCGTGAGGAAAATAGCCGTGAAGACAATGTGGTGATGGTCAAGTCCGCGCAAAGCGCGTGAGTCGTCGAAATTCCTTGCGTCGTCCCCGCCTAGTGCGCAATTGCGCACGGGAGCGGGGACCCATAACCACGGATGTTAATCGTGGATGGGATCGCGGCCCAGCTTCACGCGATGTCGACATCGGTGGTTATGGGTTCCGGCTCAAGGCCGGGACGACGAGCTAGACGAGCTAATGGCGGCTGCCGGCTTCGCGGAGCAGCGTAGGAAAGGACGCGGCAGCCTCGTTGACGCCCTCGCCCCACCCGGGCACTTTGGGGGACCGGTCAGGCCCGCACGGCCGCATCGGGTGTTTTTCCAGCGACGGGCGCCGCCTGCCAATGTCCAAGCCGCGTGCTTTCCCAGCTCTGACGCTGTTCATGTTGGCAACGGCCGGCCGCAACATGACCAGAACGGCTTATGTCGCGGTCTCGACCGGCGTCGTCATGGTGGTGCTGCTGACGGTCAACCCCGCCTATGAGGCCGCGCATCACTGGGTCGACGCGGTGCTGTGGGCGTGTCTGGCTTTTTTTACGTTCGAATGGGCGGTCCGGCTTCGCCACGCTATTCACGCCCATCGCGGCTGGAGTTACGCGTTGTCGGGCCGTGGACTGCTCGACGCCGTCTCTGCTCTAGCCATACCCGTCGCGCTGATCCTTGGCGCCGATCCGAAATCGGCGTGGCTGTTGGGAATATTCTGGATGTTCAAGGTGGTTCCGGGGATTCCGGGATTGCGGCAGTTGCGCCGGGTGCTGGTGCTGGAATCCGGACCGCTTCTTAGCGTGCTGGTGATCTTCCTGATGGTGTTGTTCCTGGCCTCGGTGGTCATGTATTTTCTGGAGCGCGACGCCCAGCCGATGGCCTTCGGCAGCGTGCCGGCGGCCTTGTGGTGGGCGGTCGCGACCCTGACCACGACCGGCTATGGCGACGTGGTGCCGATCACACCGCTCGGCCGGCTGGTCGCGGCCTTGGTGATGATCTGCGGCCTCGGCGTGTTCGGGCTCTGGACCGGTATCCTTGCCACCGGCTTTGCCGCGGAGACCCGGCGCGACAATTTCCTGAGGACCTGGGAGTCGGTGAGCAAGGTCCCGTTCTTTGCAGCGCTCGGCCCGGCGGCGATCGCCGACGTGACGCATATGCTGCGCACCATGGACCTGCCGGCGCGCACCATGATCATCCGCAAGGGCCAGGCCGGCGATTGCATGTATTTTATTGCCGCCGGCGAGGTCGAGGTCGATCTGCCGGGCAAGAAGGTGACGCTCGGCGAAGGCGCGTTCTTCGGCGAGATGGCGCTGCTCGGAAACAATGTACGCTCCGCCAATATCACGACCACGCGGGTGTCGCGGCTGTTGGTGCTCGACCTCGTCGACTTCCGCATGCTGATGGCGCGGCATCCCGAACTGGGCGAGACCATCGACACCGAAGCCAAGCGCCGCGCGCTGGAGAATAAATGATGCAGGAACACGCTCCCAGCGCCACCGATATGCCGAGCACGCCGGTGCTCGACATCCAAGGCGCACGGGCTACTATCCGCCTCAACCGGCCGAAACATCTCAACCGGCTGCAGCCCGAAGACCTCGATGCGCTCATAACGTTGTTCGACCGGATCGAATCCGATCCCGCGATCCGCGTGCTGGTACTGACCGGCACCGGGCGGGCGTTCTCTGCCGGGTACGATCTCGGCTCGATCGCCGAACGTGCGGCGAGCGCCCAGGAACAGACCGCCGGATCGGCATTCGAGACCGTCGTCAACCGGCTCGAAGACTTAAGCGTGCCGACGATCTGCCGGATCAATGGCGGCGTCTATGGCGGCTCGACCGATCTGGCGCTGGCCTGCGATTTCCGCATCGGCGTCGACAGCGGCGAGAT
>DATBYN010000380.1:0-2103 GCA_036513695.1 Bradyrhizobium sp.
CCGAGGAAATTCTTCGGGTCCATGTCGCGCGTGGCTTCGGCGTGCGCCATCATCGACAACAGATCGCTCTTCGGCGGCTGGCCGATGCGCTCGTTCCAGAGTTTTGCGAAATACGTCGCGCATTCCAGAAGCTCGGCCTGCCGCTCGTCTTCGGTCGCGACCAGTCCGCCCGGACCGGGCAGCGTCGTTGCCATGTCGGACCAGCGCGTCAGTTTGCGGCGATCTTCCCAGGGAAAGTCGAACAATACGGCGAGCATTTGGGTGGTCAGCTCGATCGAGACCCGATCGACCCAGTCGAACACATCGTTCCTTGGCAGATTGTCGAGGCATTCGGCCGACCGCTTGCGGATATTGATCGCAAGTTCGTCGAGATGCGTTGGCGTGAACATCGGCGCCACCGTCTTGCGCTGCGCGCTGTGCCGCGGCTGATCCATCGCAATAAAACTTTCGCGGCGCAGGTCCGGCGAGACGTCGCGAATGGTGATGCCGCCGAGCGAAGCGGCCGAGGAGAACACTGCGTGATTGGTCTCGATGTCCATGATGTCGTTGTATTTCGTCACCGACCAATAGGGTCCGAAGATGCTGTCCTTGCAATAATGCACGGGCTCTTCCCGGCGCAGCCGGTCGAAATACGGCCAGAACGTATCGGCGCGAAACAATTCGGGATCGCCGGGATCGAATTGCGCAAGCGGCAGCGAATAAGCCTGCTCCCGCGCGGCGTTCTGGTCGGCAGTTTGAACGGCGTCGATCGTCCCGTGCATCGGGCAACTCCCTGATTGGCCGCTTCCTTAGGTTCGGCAAGCGTGTCGTTTGGGCGAATTACATCCGGTTGCGCGCGCCAGGGCAAGGGCGAGTTTGCCGCATTTCGCCGCGTCGGGGCGCCGGCTCGCTGGTATACGGCCCCCTTCTCAGCAGCTTCCACCCGTGACAAGCTTATTTCCAAAGATTAAGGCTTAAGCTTGAGAAAAGCCGCCCAATTTGCCCGGAGGCAGCCCGACCATGATTCCCAACGCGCAGCGGATGTTCAACTTCGATCTCGGCGAAACCGCGGACGCGATCCGCGAGACCGTGCAGGATTTCGCCGGCAATGAGATCGCGCCGCGGGCTGATGCGATCGACAAGAGCAATCAGTTCCCGAGGGACCTCTGGCCGAAAATCGGCGCGCTCGGCCTGCACGGGATTACCGTCGAAGAGGAATATGGCGGCTCGGGGCTGGGCTATCTCGAGCACTGCATCGCGGTCGAGGAGATTTCCCGCGCTTCCGCTGCGGTCGGTTTGTCCTATGGCGCGCATTCCAACCTTTGCGTCAACCAGATCCGCCGTAACGGCAACGAGGCGCAGAAACGGAAATATCTCCCAAAACTGATCTCGGGCGAGCATGTCGGCTCATTGGCAATGTCGGAGCCGAACGCCGGCTCCGACGTGGTGTCGATGATGACCCGCGCCGAGAAGAAGGGCGATCGCTTCGTCATCAATGGCAGCAAGATGTGGATCACCAACGGCCCGGTCGCCGATACGCTGGTGGTGTACGCCAAGACCGATGCAGCGGCAGGCCCGCGCGGCATCACCGCCTTCATCATCGAAAAAGGCATGAAGGGTTTTTCCACCGCGCAAAAACTCGACAAGCTCGGAATGCGTGGCTCTGATACCTGCGAATTGGTGTTCGATAATTGTGAAGTGCCGGAAGAGAACGTGCTGAACGAGGTCGGCCGCGGCGTCAACGTCTTGATGTCGGGCCTCGACTACGAGCGCGCGGTGCTGGCCGCGGGCCCGCTCGGCATCATGCAGGCGTGCATGGACGTGGTGATGCCCTATGTGCATGAACGAAAACAGTTCGGCCAGCCGATCGGCACCTTTCAACTGGTGCAGGGCAAGATCGCCGACATGTACACCACCATGAATGCCTCGCGCGCCTACGTCTATGCGGTGGCAAAGGCCTGCGACCGCGGCGAGACCACCCGGGAGGATGCCGCCGGCGCCATTCTCTATGCTTCGGAAAAGGCAACCCAATGCGCGCTCGACGCCATCCAGCTGCTCGGCGGCAACGGCTATATCAACGACTATCCCACCGGGCGGCTGCTGCGTGATGCAAAACTCTACGAG
>DATBYN010000381.1:0-8516 GCA_036513695.1 Bradyrhizobium sp.
CGTTCAAAGCCTGCGCGATGTCCGCGATCAGATCGGACGGGTGTTCGATGCCGATCGACAGCCGGATCGTGGAGTCGAGAACGCCTATTTTTTGGCGGATGTCGGCCGGAACCCCGGAGTGGGTCATGCTTGCGGGCAGGCTGGCAAGTGACTCTGTGCCGCCCAGGCTCACCGCCAGCTTGAAGATTTGCAGCGCGTTCAGGAATTTGAAGGCGGCGGCTTGGCCGCCGACAATGTCGAACGCGAACGTGGAGCCCGCGCCGGTGCACTGCCTTGCGAACACACGGCCGGCGGGGGAGGCCTCTTCGTGATGGGCAAGGTAATGGACATCAGCCACTTTGGCGTGGTCGCGCAGGAAATCCGCCACGAGCCGCGCGTTTCTGTCCGCTTTTTCCATGCGGATGCTCAATGTTTCGAGCGACCGGCTGATCATCCAGCAGGAATGCGGGTCCAGTTGGGTGCCGATGGCGCCTCGCAACGCTTTGATGTCTTTCATGATGGCTTTCGAGCCGAGCGCGGCGCCCGCGATCAGGTCGGAATGACCGCCGACATATTTGGTCAGCGAGTACAACGAAAGATCCGCGCCGTGTTCGATCGGCCGCTGAAACACCGGCCCGAGCAACGTATTGTCGCACGCGACGATCGGCGTGTGCCCCTGAGCCTTGCCGATCATCTCGGCGACGCGGCGGACCATCGCAATATCGACCAGGCCGTTGGTGGGATTGGCCGGCGTTTCGATGAGAATCATTGCAACCCTGCCTTTGCGCATGGCGTCCTCCGCCGCCAGCCTGACGGCGGTTTCGTCGATGCCGTCGGCAAAGCCCACGGTGCCGATGGAGAGGCCCGCAAGCGTCTTCGCAAGCAGAGTTTCCGTTCCGCCATAGAGCGGTTGAGAGTGCAGAATGACGTCGCCAGGGCGGACGAAGGCGAGGATCGTGGTCGCAATCGCCGCCATGCCGGATGAGAACAGCGCACATTTCTCGGTGCGCTCGTAGACAGCGAGCCTGTCCTCGACGATCTCGCTGTTGGGGTGATTGAACCGCGAATAAACCAGGCCCGCGCCCATCCCCTCGGGGGGCTCGCGCCGGCCCGAGACGTAGTCGAAGAAGTCCTGTCCGTCTTCGGCGGTCCTGAAGACGAAGGTCGAGGTCAGGAAGACCGGTGGTTTGACGGCTCCTTCCGACAGTTGCGGATCGTAGCCGTAGTTCAGCATCAGCGTTTCGGGATGCAGCATGTGGTTGCCGATGTGGGTCTTCGACGGAAACGGTTTCACCATGGCCTGTCTCCCTGTCTGGATTCGAAAACGCCGCCGTAGGTTGGGCCCTTCCACTGATGGAGCGGTCGGGAGCGGTGGGTGCGACTCATCCAACGGCGTTGCCAGGATCAGCGTAGCAACATCCGGGGCTGATTTCACCGCACCCGGGGCAGCTTTCGCACCGCTTTTGCGGCGGAACTTGCATACGAACAAAACTTGTCGATTGTCATAGCCAAAGGCTATGATTCCGAAAGGCCACAATTGAAGGCCACGGGACGGAACAGCTTCAACGACGCGCCTTGATCACTAGCCTTGATCACTTGTTTAGATCATTTGGCCAGCGGCGCACGAAGCAACGATCGAGGTGCAGTCTTGAAAGCAGATAGCGAGACGGAAACCAGGACGCCGGGATTTTGCGCACTCTGCAAGTCGCGCTGCGGCGCTATCCTGGTGACGCGCGAAGGCCGCTTCATCGGCCAGGAACCAAATCCGGACCATCCGACCGGTCAATCGCTCTGCATAAAAGGCCGCGCGGCCGCCGAGATCGTGTACAGCCCGCAGCGGCAACTTTATCCGCTCAGGCGGACACGGCCGAAGGGCGATGCCGACCCGGGCTGGCAGCGGATCACATGGGAGGAGGCGCTCGACCGGACCGCGTCCGAACTCGATCGCATTCGCAAAGAGGCGGGTGCGGAGGCGATCGCCTTCGGTTTGACGACGCCGAGCGGCACCCCGATCTCGGATGATCTGCGCTGGATCGAGCGTTTCATCAATGCCTTCGGCAGCCCGAACGTGGCGTATGGCACCGAGATCTGCAATTGGCACAAGGACCACGCCCATGCCTTTACGTTCGGGCGTTCGATCGCGTCGCCCGATTTCGAAAAATCTGAATGCATCGTGCTGTGGGGGCACAACCCGAGTGCCACCTGGCTCGATCACGCCACAGCCGTTCGATCGGCGCGAACCCGCGGCGCGCGCCTCGTCGTGATCGATCCCAGGCGCGCGGGCTTTGCCATGCGTGCGGATCAATGGCTGCGGGTGCGACCGGGCGCCGACGGTGCGTTGGCGCTTGGCATCGCCGGGGAGATGATCCGGAATGGCTGGTTCGACGCAGAATTTGTCCGCGACTGGACCAATGGTCCCTTGCTGGTTCGCAAGGACACCAACCGATTCTTGCGCGCTTGCGATCTCGCGGCGCCGCCTTCTGGTGCTAAAGACGGCGATCTCGTAGCATGGGATGCCAACGCCGGATTGCCAATTGGCTATTCTGCATCGCAGCGCGCCTATCTCCAACCGGTTATCCCGGAGCTTGATGCGTCGGTCGAGTTTTTGTCGCCGCACGGCGCATCGATTGCTTGCCGAACCGCCTTCGGCCTGTATCGAGACCTGTGTAACGAGTACCCGCCCGATCGGGTCGAGGCCATCGCCTGGGTCAAGGCAGCACAGGTGACGGAAACCGCAAAACTGCTCTTCGAAGCGCGCCCGGTCAGCTACTATGCGTGGTCGGGTATCGGACAGCACACCAACGCAACCCAGACCGATCGCGCGATATCGACGCTGATGGCCCTGACCGGCAGCTTCGATGCCCCGGGCGGTAACGTCGAATATGCCCGCCCGCCCGCGCGCGACGTCAGCGGCGGCGAGCTCCTGTCAGCGGCGCAGCGCGCCAAGTGCATCGAGCTTGCGCGTTCGCCGCTCGGCCCGGGCCGCGACAGCTGGATCGGTTCGGATGTCTTGTATGAAGCTATCCTTCACGGCAAGCCGTATCCGATCCGGGGCCTGTTCGATTTCGGGAAAAATTTCATCCTCAGCCATGCCAGCGGCGATCGGGGCGCCCAGGCGCTCGCCAAGCTCGATTTCCATGTCCATACCGACGTGGTGATGACGCCGACCGCAGGTTTCGCCGACATCTTCCTCCCGATCAACACGCCCTGGGAGCGCGACGCTCTGCGGGTCGGATTTGAAGGCAGCCAAGCCGCGCAAAATCTCGTTCAGTTGCGGCAGGCGGTCATTCCCAGCGCAGGCGAAACCGCCTCCGACGGCTATGTCGTGTTCGAACTGGCGAAACGTCTCGGTTTTGGCGATCTGTTTTGGGATGGCGACATCAACGCCGGGCTCAATGCGATCATCGCGCCGCTCGGATTGACGCTGGACGATTTGCGTGCGCAGCCCGGCGGCATCAGCGTTGCTGGCGAGCCGCACTATTTTCGCTATCGCCAGGAGGGGTTCAAAACCCCAACCGGTAGAATCGAGATTTTCTCGGAGAGTTTTCGCGAGGCAGGCGAAAACCCGCTGCCGCAGTTCGTCGAGCCCGCCGTGTCGCCGCGCCGTCCGGGCAACGACGCGTTCCCGCTGGTGCTGACCTCGGCCAAAGTCGTTCATTACTGCCACGGTCAGCACCGCCATGTCCCTTCGCTACGTCGCCGCTCGCCCGATCCGGAAGTCAGCATGCATCCGGATGCCGCGGCGGAACGCACCATAGGCGAAGGCGATTGGGTCGAGATCCGCACCCAAAACGGACGCGCCCGCATGCGCGCGAAATTCGATCTCAGTCTGGATCGGCGCGTGGTCAGCGCCCAGTATGGCTGGTGGCAAGGCAATGATGAGCTAGGCCTGCCGGCGTTCGATGCGCTCGCGGATGCCGGCGCGAACTACAACCGCCTGGTTTCCGACCAACACGCCGATCCGATCAGCGGTTCGATCGGCCTGCGCTCGTCGGTCTGCGAGATTGCGCCGATCGATAGGGCATGATGCTGATCTCTACTTTGGAGGGCGAAGCTCGCCGGCGAACCATGCCGTCGTCCATGGCATCTGCAGCGGATCAATCCGATCGCATTCCCAGCAGCGAAGGGCTCCCGGCCCTTTGCCGTCTACCGGCATCACCAGCACCATCAAGCCACCGCAGCGCTCGCACCGCTTGGATGAATAAAACCGACCCATGCTGCAGTTTGCCGTCGCACCCGTCGCGGCGTCCAATCCATTTAGCGTGAGCGGTAAGCAGGTTCCTTCTCGCGATCGTGAAAACGTGAGGCTTGCCGCACCTTGCGATCAGACTTCCTAGCAACGAGATCGTTGAGAGGGGACCAACTAGGGAGACCCATCATGCGAAAGTTGATCACGACCATAGCGTTGCTGGCCCTGGTCGGCACCTCGGCGGCCATGGCGCAGACGGCTGGTACGCCAAATCCAGCCCCAGCTCCGTTGATGAGCTCGAACCTGCAATCGATACCGGAGGCGCCTGTCGGGCACCGCCAGCCGCGCGCTGATCAAGTGCCTTCGGAGAAAGACCTGATGAATCCGAATGATCCGATCAACCAAGAGAATGCGGCGCTCGACCGCATGATCAAAGGCATTTGCCGCGGTTGCTAAACACTGGCCCCTCGCCTCGGTGAGCCGTGAAACCACTCGAACAACAACTTCACGGCGGCGTTAACGAGGTCGCCCTTAGGTGAGCCTTCCGTGCTGCGCAAACAGGGACGACGCTGCGAGGCTTTGCACCGCATCAGTGTTCCCCAACGTCCACATCAATGTGAGCTGCCCGCAAATCGGCGATTGTGGAAGCAAGATGGGCCCGGTCCCGGGTCTCGATCACCACTTCGAGCAGTACGGCCTTGGCGGGCAGCTCGGTAAAAATGCGCTGATGGTAGACCTCGACGATATTGGCGCCGCATTTGCTCAGGACGGCGAGTACCGTCGCGAGCTGACCAGGCCGGTCCACGATGTCGAATCGTAATTGCGACAGGCGGCCCTCGCGGGCGAGCTGGCGTGTCAGCACGCCGGACAAGAGCCTGGTATCGATATTGCCGCCGCTCAGCACGAGGCCAAGCGTACGGCCCTTGAATCGCTCCTGATTGGCGAGCACCGCGGCGAGGCCCGCGGCGCCGGCGCCTTCGGTGACGGTCTTCTCGATGGTGATCAAAAGGCTCAGCGCCTCCTCGATCTGCTTTTCGCTCACGAGCACGATGTCATCGACCAGCGCGCGCACGATCTCGGAGGTGAAGCGGCCAGGCGCCTTGACCGCAATACCTTCCGCGAGCGTGTCGCCGCGCATCGGAAGCTGCTGGCCTTTGACGAGGTTGTACATGGAGGGATAAAGCGCGGCCTGCACGCCGATGATCTCGATATCGGGCTTGAGCGACTTGGCGGCGACAGCGATGCCCGAAATGAGACCGCCGCCGCCGATCGGCACGATCAGCACATCGAGG
Source organism: Bradyrhizobium sp. (assembly GCA_036513695.1). GTDB lineage: Bacteria > Pseudomonadota > Alphaproteobacteria > Rhizobiales > Xanthobacteraceae > Bradyrhizobium. The sequence continues at coordinate 5,461 of DATBYN010000381.1, forward strand.
TCAGACACTGCGGCCAGCATCTCGATCGCGATGGTGCCCTGGCCGGCGATGATCAGGGGATCATCGTAGGGGTGGATGAAGGTCAGGCCCTGCTTGCGGCCATGGTCGATAGCGAGGTGAGCTGCTTCCTCGACATTGGCACCGCCTTCGATCACGGTCGCGCCATGCCGGCGGGTGTTCTCGATTTTTACCGTCGGCGTGCCGAGCGGCACCACAATCGTCGCTGGTATCAAGAGGCGAGCCGCATGGTAAGCTACGCCCTGCGCATGATTGCCCGCTGAAGCCGCGATCACGCCGCGCTGACGTTCATCGGGTGACAGGGCTGCCAATCGGTTGAGCGCGCCGCGTTCTTTGAAGGTCGCGGTGAACTGCAGGTTTTCGAATTTGAGCCAGATGTCGGCGCCGGTGATGTCGGACAGCGTATGGCTGCGCTCGAAACTCGTCCGCTTGACGAAGCTGGCGATCACTCCCGCCGCGTCCTCGACGTCCTGGAGCGTGACCGGCAAATGCGCTAGCGAAGCAGCTGTTGGCGTCTCATGCATCGACCTGGTCCTGATCGCCGTTTTCGCGTGGGGTGGCAGCTCAACACCTGTTACCACGCCTCGCAGGCGCGGTGAATTACCGTTGCCGCTGGCCGCGGCACTGTCATGCGTCCCGCAGCGCTGCGATGACCTCGGCTGCCGACACGATGCGCGCGAACTCGCCGTTGAGATTGGCCAAGGTCATTGCGTGGATCTTTTCGGCCGAATGGGCGTCACCATCGGGTCCTATCCGGTCGAACGTCCACGTCGCGTCGCGCACCAATCTCGCGTCAAATCCGAGATTGCCGGCCATCCGGGTGGTGGTTTCCACGCAATGGTTTGTCGTCGCGCCGCAGATCACCAGCGTTTTGATGCCGGCCGCGCGCAGCCGGGCTTCGAGATCGGTGCCGATGAAAGCGCTGTTCACCCGTTTCACGATCACAGGTTCGCCCGCCAGCTCGCGCGCTTCGTCCTTGACGGGATAGCCGGTCCCACCCGGAAGGAAGGAGGAATTCGGACGGGTGCCTTCATGGCGAATGTGAAAGATCGGCGCGCCGCACGCCCTGAATGCGTTCAGGAGATCGACGATCCGGGCAATTGCTTGCGGATTGTTGCGCCGCTTGCCCGCCGCCTCCCATTGATCGAACGCGCCCTGCACGTCGATGACGATGAGGGCCGGGTGAGAGGTTGGACTATTGCTCACGGTTCGAACTCCAGGGAGTGATCCTTGGCACGCGGACATGGCACAGTGAGGCGAGACTGGAAATGGCGCTTCTCCCTCGTTTCAAGACTCGTCACCTGTGCGCCTGCCCTCTCATCCACACCCCGAACGCAATCACCACGGCCGCGGCAAGCGTAAACCAGGTGATGGCGTATTGCAGGTGATCGTCCTTGAGATGGACTTCGAGCGGGCCGGGTTTTGGGATGGCGTTCGGCGGCACCGGCTGCTCGAGATCGATGTAGAACGGCGCGACATTTGGCCAGTTGAGCGCGCGCGCCATGGCCAGGTGATCCCGCGTGAACCACAGCCGCTTTGTCAGATTTTCCGCCGGCGTCAGCACGCCTGCGCTTTCCGGAAAGCGGAGGTAGCCGGTCAGCATCACCGGCTGACGGGTTATCAGCCGCGCCACCGCGCGATCCTCGACGGCGCGGTCCTGCATCGTGTTCGGCACGAAGCCGGCGTTGATCACGACGGTCTCGCCGCCTGCAAGCCGCGCCGGCAGGAACACCCAGGTGCCGGGACCGGAGATATCCTCGCGCACGCTCGAGCCGGAACTGTAGACCATGGCATCCGGGTCGGGCGGGTAGGTCGCCGAAAAACTGACGCGGCGGAATTCGTCTTTGGCTGGCGTCAGCGCACTCCACTCTGACGGTGCAGGCAGCGCCGAAGGCGCCGCGGCGAGGCGCTCGGTCAAAGCCGCGATCAGCGCGTGCTTCTCGATCCGGCGTTGCAACTGCCAGACGCCGAGGCCGATGAAGACCATCAGCATCACCAAGGTAAAAATGGCAAACCCGGCGACGCCGCGCCGCCGTGGCGTTGTCGCGATCATTTTGGTTCGCGGTCGATCAGCCGGCCGGGTGCGGCCTTGTGATGGAACTGTAGCGCGATCAGCAGCGACTTCATCGAACGCAACGGCAACAGCGTGGTTACAAGTATCAGCGGCAGCCACAGCACCGCATGCAGCCAGAACGGCGGCTGGTATTTGACTTCCACGATCAGCGCGCAGGCGACCACGATGGCGCCGGCCAGCATGATGATGAAAACCGCCGGCCCATCGCCGGTGTCGATGAAGGCATAATCGAGCCCGCAGGCTTCGCATTTCGGCCGTAGCGTCAGGAAGCCGGCATAGAGCTTGCCCCTGCCGCAGCGCGGACATCTGCAGGCGATGCCGCGCATCGCGCTTTCGGTGACCGTGGGCAGGGTCTGGTCTGGCATCTTCTATCCTTGCCCTCCTTGCAGGAGAGGGTGCGGTCGTAGGTCGTAGGATGGGTTGAGCTCTTGCGAAACCCATCATCTTTATCGACGCGCGTCTGATGGGTTTCGCTTTCGCTCTACCCATCCTGCGGCCCCTTCCAGGTAAAACAAAAAGGGCGGCCCTTCGGCCGCCCCTTGTAGCACAATGGCCTAAGATCAACCCGCGCCGTGGGCCATGGTTTCAGCGCCGTGGCCCCAGACATAGATGCAGATGAACAGGAACAGCCACACCACGTCGACGAAATGCCAGTACCAGGCGGCGAATTCGAAGCCGAGATGCTGGGTCTGGGTGAAGTGCCCGGCATAGGCGCGCGCCAGGCACACGATCAGGAAGATGGTGCCGACCAGCACATGGAAGCCATGAAAACCGGTCGCCATGAAGAAGGTCGCACCATAGACATTGCCGGCGAACGAGAACGCCGCATGGCTGTATTCATAGGCCTGCACGCAAGTAAAAGTGGCCCCCAACAGGACCGTGAGGATGAGACCGTATTTCAGGCCCTTCCGGTCGTTTTCCAACAGCGCGTGATGCGCCCAGGTCACGGTGGTGCCGGAGGTCA
>DATBYN010000382.1:0-2939 GCA_036513695.1 Bradyrhizobium sp.
CAACGATGTGCTCGGCTACGGGCCGCTGGAACCGCTATTGTCGCGCGACGATATCGCCGACATCATGGTCAACGGCGCCGGCACGGTGTTCATCGAAGTCGGCGGCAAGATCCAGCGCACCGGCATCCGCTTCCGCGACAACCAGCAGCTCCTCAACATCTGCCAGCGCATCGTCAGCCAGGTCGGCCGGCGCGTCGACGAATCCTCGCCGATCTGCGACGCGCGCCTGGCCGACGGCTCCCGCGTCAACGCCATCGTTCCGCCGCTCGCGATCGACGGCCCGGCGCTGACGATCCGCAAATTCAAAAAGGACAAGCTGACCCTCGACCAGCTCGTCAAGTTCGGCGCGATCACGCCGGAGGGCGCGGAAATCCTGCAGATCATCGGCCGCTGCCGCTGCAACGTGCTGATCTCCGGCGGCACCGGCTCGGGCAAAACCACGCTGTTGAACTGCCTCACCAATTACATCGAGCACGACGAGCGCGTCATCACCTGCGAAGACGCCGCCGAATTGCAACTGCAGCAGCCGCATGTGGTGCGGCTGGAGACCCGTCCGCCCAACATCGAGGGCGAGGGCCAGGTCACGATGCGCGAATTGGTCCGCAACTGCCTTCGTATGCGTCCCGAACGCATCATCGTCGGCGAGGTCCGCGGCCCGGAGGCCTTCGACCTCCTGCAAGCCATGAATACCGGCCACGACGGGTCGATGGGGACGCTGCACGCCAACAATCCGCGCGAAGCCCTGTCGCGCTGCGAATCGATGATCACGATGGGCGGATTTTCGCTGCCGTCGCGGACCATCCGCGAGATGATCTGCGCCTCGATCGATATCGTGATCCAGGCCGCGCGACTGCGCGACGGCTCCCGCCGCATCACCCACATCACCGAGGTGATGGGCATGGAAGGCGATACCATCATTACCCAGGACCTGTTCGTCTACGACCTGGTCGGCGAGGACGCCAACGGCAACATCATCGGCCGGCATCGCTCGACCGGGATCGGACGGCCACGGTTCTGGGACCGCGCGAGATATTACGGCGAGGAGAAGCGGCTTGCCGCTGCCCTTGACGCCGCCGAAGTCGCCGGGAAGAGCTGAAGGAGCGGGCCATGAACACCCAAGCACTCGCATTGTCCTTTCTCGCCGCCACCACCATCGGTGGACTGGCATGGGTCTTTGTCTATCCGTTGATATCGGGAGAGAAGCAGGCCGAGAGCCGCCGCGCCTCGATCGCGAAACCGGAGCCGGTCGCCGCCCGTCAGGCCGAAAGGAGCCAGCGCTCGCGCCGCGAGCAGGTTGAAGGAACGCTGAAAGATCTCGAAGCGCGCCGCAAGGAAAAGCGGCCCTCTCTGACCATCCGTCTGACGCAGGCCGGCCTCGACTGGTCGATCCAGAAATTCATGGTCGTCTCCGGCGTTCTCGCAGCCGTCTTCTTTGCGGTGGCAATGGTGGCCGGGGGTGGACTGCTTGGGGCAACAGGCCTTGCCTTCGCAGCCGGCTTCGGGCTGCCGCGCTGGGGCTTGGGGTTCCTCAAGAAGCGCCGGGAAAGCAACTTCCTCAAGGCGCTGCCGGACGCCGTCGACGTCATCGTCCGCGGCATCAAGGCCGGCCTGCCGTTGTTTGAATCCATCAAGGTCGTGGCGGCCGATGCGCCGGAGCCGCTCAAGAGCGAGTTCATGGCCATCATCGAAACCCAGGCGATCGGCATGCCGCTCGGCGATGCCTGCGCGCGGCTGTTCGAACGGATGCCGGTGCCGGAAGCCAATTTCTTCGGGATCGTCATCGCGATCCAGCAAAAATCCGGCGGCAACCTGTCCGAGGCCCTGGGCAATCTTTCCAAAGTGCTGCGCGACCGCAAGAAGATGGCGGAGAAGATCCAGGCGATGTCGATGGAAGCCAAGGCGTCCGCATCCATCATCGGCTCGTTGCCGCCGATCGTCATGCTGCTCGTCTACATGTCTACGCCCGAGTACATCGCGCTGCTATGGACTCATCCGACCGGCCAATTGATGCTTGTCGCCTGCGGGACCTGGATGGCTATCGGCATCCTGGTGATGAAGAAAATGATCAACTTCGACTTTTGACGGTGCACCATGGCTGATTTTCTGATCACAAAACTTCACGACCCGCACTTCATGACCATGCTGCTCGCCGCCATCGCGGTGAGCGCGACCGCGTACACGCTGATCATGCCGTTGTTTGCCGGCGAAAGCCTGGCGAAGCGCATGAAGGCGGTGGCGAGCGAGCGCGAGCGGATCAAGCAGCGGGAGCGTGATCGCCTCAACAAGTCCGAGAAGGTATCGTTGCGCCAGACACCGAAGCAACTGGTCTCCAAGGTGGTGGAGGACTTCAACCTCGGAAAATGGCTGGCTCAGGAGGCCGCGCGCGAAAAGCTCACCATGGCCGGCTATCGCGGGCAAGCGCCTTACATCACATTCCTGTTCTTCCGCCTGGTGACGCCGATCGTGCTTTTCCTGGCGACGGTGCTGTATGTTTTCGTGATCTCGCATATGGAAAAATCGATGCCGGTCAAGATCGGCATTTGCATCGCCGCCGCCTATCTCGGATTGCAGGCGCCGATGCTGTTTCTGAAAAACGCGATCTCGAAACGGCAGCTCTCGATCAAGCGCGCATTTCCCGATGCGCTCGATCTCCTGCTGATCTGCATTGAGTCCGGCATGTCGATCGAAACCGCATTCCGCAGGGTCGGCGCCGAGATCGTGACGCAGTCGATTGCGCTGTCGGAGGAGTTCGCGCTGACCACGGCCGAGCTGTCTTACTTGCAGGATCGCAAGGTGGCTTACGAGAATCTGGCAAAGCGCACCGGGCTCGAGGGCGTGAAATCGGTCTGTCTGGCGCTGATGCAGTCGGAGCGTTACGGAACGCCGCTCGGCCAGAGCCTGCGCGTGATGGCGCAGGAAAACCGCGACATGCGCATGAA
>DATBYN010000383.1:0-3428 GCA_036513695.1 Bradyrhizobium sp.
CTCTCTGGAACATTGTTGTGGGCGATCGGAGAGGGCCTGCAATTCGCAAGCGTCGTGGCGCTGACGGTCTCCTTCGGATTAGGCCTGAGCGCTACCATTCATTTCCTGAACCGGCTGCGGCACGAGAAACGGCCGCACGAAGACCCGGCGAAAGCCGTGGAGCGGGCAACCGTGCTTGTCGGGCCGCCCTTGATTCTGACCTCGGTGGTGCTGGCGTGCGGTTTGGTCGTGACGGTGTTCTCCGACCTGCCGTCGCTGCGCCTGTTTGGCTGGTTGAGCGCTTTCGCCATGCTCGCGGCGCTGGCCGCGGACCTGCTGATCCTGCGGCCCACGGTGACGTTTTTGAGCAGGCTCGCACGCCAGATTGGCGGCAAACGATTGAACCGGCTGGAACCGGGACACTAGCCGAGCGTCGATCGGGCCGGATTATCCCGATTTGCCGAGGGCAGAGGCTCTTCATGAGTCACCCGCGTTTTGCGAATGCGCAGGCGATCAACGCGGCATCGTTCGCGGCAATCGACTGGCGTTCGTGAGGGTTGATGTTCGTCAAGGCCGGTCAAGATGACGTTGATACGGTTGTGCGTCGACGCCATCAACCGCCTCGCGCGATTGAAGCGGCGTCCTGATCAGACTTCGAATACGATGATGAAAACTTCGATCTTCGGCTCTAGTTTCGGCATTCTGGTCTCGGTACTCATTGGGACGGTCCAGGCTCGCGACGATGGCCGCTATTCGCAATCACCACTCAAGCCATGGTTTGACAGCCTCAGGTCCGGCAAGGGGCCATGTTGTTCAGATGCTGACGGTTTTGCTATTGCAGATCCGGATTGGGAATCCAAGAGCGGCCATTATCGTGTCCGCATCGACAACGAGTGGGTCGACGTTCCCGACGATGCGGTGATTACTGAACCGAACCGCGCTGGCAGGACCATGGTTTGGCCGGTCAAGGGGACTCTCGGCACTTCAATTCGCTGCTTCATGCCGGGCAGTATGACATGATCCCCGCGCTGGCCTTCTCTGGACTTGTCTGCTTTCTCGGCCGAGTCACCCTCAGAATCACGATCGCAACCGCAGCCGCACGCGGAATCGGCCGATAATTTTGACGTCGGTCAAGGTATCGCGCGCCATTTCGGCGGTACCGTCTCTCAGATGCGAAGACCAGTGGAGAGAATCCCAGGAGAAGACCCCATGTGTGATTACAGCCTGCATGCCGTTGCATCTCGCCCAGCCAAGGTTGGGGAGACCCTTGTCACAACCAGTTTCTATGGCACATCCACGCGCGGCTTTGCCGCGAAGGAAGAGCCGGGGGTCGCGGTATGTCTGCTCCCCGGAACCGAACTCGCATTCGAACGTGACGTCAGATACAATCGCAATTGGTTATCAACCAAGAGCGCGGGTTTTCGCGTTGCCCGGTTCTGCTCGGTTGAACCGGACGCGCCGCATCAACATCACGATGCCCTGTCGTTTCCGGACGGAAACACGGTTCTCGTGAATCTGCTGTCGGAAGGGCAATATGCACGGGTGCTGCAACTGCCCGTTGTCCGGCGCGAACAGGACGTCAGTGGCGAGGCTGAGAAGGCCGACGCTGCTGCCGACCTCAGGGTTCCAGCCTAGCCAGCGCAGAACATGGCGAATACCGGATCAGGCGCGGGCACAAGCATGCCCGCGTTTGGCGCAGTTGGAGTGTAAGTCCGCATTGACCTGCGGACATTAAGCTCGTTACCCGCCGGTGACGGCGAGCACGGCTTCCTTGATCTTGGCCACGGCATAATGTCCGACCTGCTCGAGTTCGACATGGGGCATGTTCGGCATCTCGTCGGCGGCCACGACGGCGTCGACGATCGCCGGGCCATCGACGGCGAGGGCCTCGGCGATTGCGGCCATCAACTCGTTCGGCTTTCGCGCCATGAATCCGTGACCGCCACAGGCGCGTGCCAGCGCGGCAAAATCGGGATTGGGAAATTCGATGGCTTCGCGGAATGGCACGAGGCCGGCGCTTTCGGCCTCCAGCGTGATCAGCCCGAGCGCGGAATTATTGTAGATGATGACCTTGACCGGCAAGTTGTGATGAACGGCGGTCAGGAATTCTCCCATCAGCATGTTGAAGCCGCCGTCGCCGGTCAGGGCGATCACCTGGCGCGAACGGTCCAGCGCCTGCACGCCGTTGGCCTGACCGAGCGCCGTGCCCACCGCGGCATTGTTGAACGAACCGATGATGCGCTGCGATCCGGTCTGCCGGATCCAGTTCCCCGACCATAGCGTGTTCAGTCCGGTGTCGAAAACAAAGATCGCATCGGGACGCGCCAGATCGCTGACCGCGCGCGCCACGGCCTGCGGATGGATGCGATCCCCGCTGCGCCTGAGGTCAGCTTGCTTGTTCAGCATCTCGTCCCATCGGTGACGCTCATGGGTAACCTTGTCCCAGAAAAGGATATCGGTTTTCTCCTCCACCCTGTCGAGCAGCAGCTTCAAGGTCGGCCGTGCCGAACCGACAACGCCGAGCATCGTCGGCGTGCGCCGGCCAAGCACCTGCGCGCGCTCGTCGATCTGGATCACATTGCCTTTGGCCGGCAGGAAATTGGAATAGGGATAGTCGGTGCCGACCATCAGCAGCAGGTCGCAATCCTGTACAGCGTGGTAGACCGGCTTGGTGCCGATCATGCCGAGGCCGCCCATCCAGCGCGGATCGTCGTACGCCATCAGCTCCTTGCCGCGCACCGAATGCACCAGCGGCGCCTTGAGACGATCCGACAGCCTGCCCAGCAGATCGGCGGCGCCGCGACACCCGGCGCCGCACATGATCACCACATTGTCGGACGCATCAATCCTGCGGGCCACCTCGGCGGCGTCGGTCTCGCTGGCGGTGATTTCGCTGCGCGGCTTCAAGGTGCCCAGGCTCGAGGCTTTGCCCTCCGCCTTCGCGGAGATCACGTCCTGCGGAAGGGTCAGATGCGCGACGCCGGGGCCGGCATAGGCGGCGGCGATGGCCTGGTGGATGACGGCCGGCGCCTGCGCCGCGGAAGAAAGAGTTTCGGTGTAGAGCGAGACGTCGCGGAACAGCAGATCGGGATCGGTGGTCTGGATGAAATCGGTGCCCTGCAGATTTAGCGGCATGTCGCCGGACAGCGCCAGTACCGGCGCGTGGTCGCGGCTCGCTTCATAGAGGCCGGCGACCAGATGGTTGCTGCCGGGGCCGGTGGTGCCGGCACACACGCCGAGCCGGCCGGTGAGCTTGGCCTGCCCGGCGGCGGCCAGCGCCGCACCTTCTTCATGCCGTACGCCGACCCATTCGATCTTGCTGTGCCGGACCGCATCCGCCAGCGGATTGAGCGAATCACCAATCAATCCAAAGAGATGCCTGACGCCGATCTGTTCGAGCACGCCGACCAGAAGTTCCGAAACCGTTTGTGACATTTGCCGCTCCGATC
>DATBYN010000384.1:0-10354 GCA_036513695.1 Bradyrhizobium sp.
TGTCGCAGACTTCGCGATAGGCTTGAAGCTTCTGCTCGCGATTGCCGTTGGTTCCGGTCGGATCATGGGTTGGCCAGTATTCGACGTCGGCTGCAAGCGTCCGCGTCAGTTCCAGCGCCTTGTGATGCGCCTCCGGCGACAGCGTGATGATGAGGTCGAAATTGAGCCCTTCCCAATCCTCCAGTTCCTCGAAGGTGGTCGGCTTATGGCCCGAAATATCCTGGCCCAATTCGGCCATCACCGTGACCGCGAACGGATCCAGCTCACCCTTGCGCACGCCGGCGGATTTCACATAAAGCGCGTGCGGAAACATCTGCTGCAAAAGGCTGGCCGCCATCGGCGAACGCACGCTGTTCAGCCCGCACGCGAACAGCACGGCCTGTGGAGTGCGCGCGCGTGACGGCGCCGCCATGCGCTCACGCTTCTTTTGTTTTGCGCATGATCTGGTCCGAAAACCGGTTCCCACTTTTCGGGATCATGCGCGCTAGCCTTTCCAATGCAAAACAGTGATCAGCGTGAACAGCCGGCGAGCCGTCTCAAAATCGACCCGCACCTTGCCCTTCAGCCGCTCCTGCAGCGTGCGCGAGCCTTCGTCGTGGATACCGCGGCGGCCCATGTCGATGGCTTCGATCTTGTCCGGCGTCGCAGTCCGGATCGCCTGGTAGTAGCTGTCGCAAATCATAAAATAGTCTTTCACGATCCGCCGGAACGGCGTCAGCGACAACAGATGCGCGACCACCGGCGTGCCGTCCTCGCGGCGGATATCGAACATCAGCCGGTTGCCGGTGATGCCGAGATGCAGCGTGAACGGCCCGTTGTCGGCGCCTTCCGGCGCAAACAAATTCTGTTCGACCAAATCGTAAATCGCGATCGCGCGCTCATGCTCGATATCGGGCCCGGAACGCCCGATCGACTCTTCGTCGAGCGTCACCGCGACGATGCGTTTCTGAGAATCCTCATCCTGCGGCGGTTTGTTCATGGCAGGTTGAGGCGCAGTCCGACCGAGCGCGCGTGCGCTTCGAGACCTTCGGCCTCGCCCAGAATCATTGCCGCCGGCCCCAGCGCGCGCAGCTGGTCCGGTCCGCATTTCAAGATCGACGTTCGCTTCATGAAATCGAGCACGCCAAGGCCGGAGGAGAACCGCGCCGAGCGCGCGGTCGGCAGCACGTGATTGGAACCGCCGACATAATCACCGATCGCCTCCGGCGTATGCGGCCCGAGAAAGATCGCGCCGGCATTGCGGATTTTTGCGGAAAACGTTTCCGGATCGGACGTCATGATCTCGAGATGCTCGGCGGCAATCGCATTGGCGAGGTCCGCGGCCTCGTCGAGCTGTTCTACCAAAATGATCGCACCGAAATCGTTCCACGAGGCGCGCGCGATATCCGCACGGGGCATGGTTGCAAGTTGCGATAGCACCGCGCGCTCAACGTCATCGGCAAGCGCGGCGCTGTCCGTGATCAGGATCGACTGCGCGTTGACGTCGTGTTCGGCCTGCGCCAACAGATCGGCCGCGATCCAGCCGGCGTTGCCGGTCTGGTCGGCGATCACGAGCACTTCCGAGGGGCCGGCGATCATGTCGATGCCAACCTTGCCGAATACCAGCCGCTTTGCCGCGGCGACATAGGCGTTGCCGGGGCCGACGATCTTTGCCACCGGCGCAATGGTCGCGGTGCCGTAAGCCAGCGCCGCCACGGCCTGCGCGCCGCCGACCCGATAGATCTCGGAGACGCCGCCGAGATGCGCTGCCGCCAGCACCAGCGGATTGAGCTTGCCGTCAGGCGACGGCACCACCATGACCACGCGCGCCACGCCCGCGACTTCGGCGGGCACCGCGTTCATCAGCACCGAGGACGGGTAAGCGGCGGTGCCACCCGGCACGTAAAGCCCGACCGCTTCGATCGCGCTCCAGCGCCAGCCGAGCTCGACGCCGAGCGCATCGACAAAGCGCTCATCCTTCGGCATTTGCCGCCGGTGAAAGAGCTCGATGCGGTCGCGGGCGAATTTGAGCGCGTCGACGGTTTTGGCGTCGCAGGCTTTTACGGCCGCGTCGATCTCCCCAGTGGTGATGCGCAAGCCGCCGGGCGCGAGGTCGAGGCGGTCGAACTTGCGCGTCGCCTCGATCAGTGCCGCATCACCGCGCGTGGCGACGTCATCGACAATGGCGCGGGTCGCGCTCTCGATATCGGCCGATACCTCGCGCTTGGCCGCGAGGAAGGCCTGGAATCGCATGGCGAAATCGGTGCTGTGATGGTCGAGGCGAACGGGCATGATGGCTTTCCGGCGGGTCACTGCTCAATGGCGCGGCGGCAAACCAACGTCAACCCTTGCCGGCTCCGAAAACAGGCCCGTAGGGTGGGCTAAGCGCAGCGAGCCCACCAAATTGGTTCATCTCGGGTGCGTTGATATGGTGGGCACGGCGCGAAGCGCGCGCCTTTGCCCACCCTACGACCTCGCCCGGACCGCTAGCTCCCGGGATCATCCGTGCCCAAATCGGTCAATTCGCATTCCAGGCATTCGACGTCGAGCCGCAATGCGCCGCCATCGCTGAACATCAGAAGCGCACAGCCGCTTGGCCATTCGCGCGGATAAAACTCGATCCCGACCAGTTCGAGGGCTGCATCCGGCGCCCCGCAATCGAGGTTGCGCGACTGGCACGACAGCACCCGGTCGAAGCGCAGCGCGGCGATCAGGCGGCGCGGGGCGGTTTCGCCGGATAGCGTCTGTTCCCAGTCCAGCCGACGCATGCCGACCACCAGGCGCTTTTCGGCCTCCCGCCAGATGATGTCGGAGGCGTGCACGCGGGCTTCCTGCACGTGCGCCGAAATGACGGCGAGATCATCGGAATCCAGCGCGATCAATTTGAGCTGAGGCGCCACCGATCAAACCTTCAATTTGGGTAGTCGCAAAACCTATCCGCTGATGCGCTCGATGGTAGCACCACAGGCGGACAATTTGTCCTCGAGCCGCTCAAAGCCGCGATCGAGGTGATAGACGCGGTTGACCATGGTCTCGCCCTCGGCGGCCAGCCCCGCGATCACCAGCGAGACCGAGGCGCGCAGATCGGTCGCCATGACCGGCGCGCCGCGCAGTTTCTTGATGCCGTCGATGGTCGCGGTTTCGCCGTTGAGGCTGATCCGGGCGCCGAACCGCGCCAGTTCCTGCACATGCATGAAGCGATTTTCGAAGATCGTCTCGGTGATCTGCGAGGAGCCGTCGGCGCAGGCCATCAGCGACATCAGCTGGGCTTGAAGGTCGGTCGGAAAACCTGGAAATGGCGCGGTCGACACCGTCACCGGCCTGAGCCCGGCGCCATTGCGGGCAACCCGGATGCCCTCATTGTTGGGCATGACGGTCGCGCCCGCTTGGGTGAGCACGTCGAGCGCCGATTGCAACAATTCAGGCCGTGCGCCAGCGAGCTGCACGTCGCCGCCGGTCATCGCCACCGCCATCGCATAGGTGCCGGTCTCGATCCGATCCGGCAGCACAGTATGGCGCGCGCCGTGGAGTTTTGTCACGCCTTCGACCACAATGCGGGGCGTCCCCGCACCGGAAATCCGCGCGCCCATCTTGTTCAGGCAATCGGCGACATCCAGAATTTCCGGCTCGCAGGCGGCATTGGTGATGACTGTCGTGCCTTTTGCCAAGGTCGCCGCCATCAGCGCGACATGGGTGCCGCTCACCGTCACCTTCGGAAAATCGATGGCCGCTGCCCTGAGGCCGCCGGGCGCCTTCGCGATCACATAGCCGCCGTCGATGGTCATCTCGGCGCCGAGTTTTTCCAGCGCCATGATCAGGAGGTCCACCGGCCGCGTGCCGATGGCGCAGCCGCCGGGCAGCGAAACCTTGGCCTCATGCATCCGCGCCACCAGCGGCGCGATCACCCAGAAACTGGCGCGCATCCGCGACACCAGTTCGTAAGGCGCGGTGGTATCGATGATGTTGGCGGCCGAAATGTGCAGGGTCTGACCCTGATATTCATGGTCGCCCGGGCGTTTTCCGGCGGACATGATGTCGACGCCGTGATTGCCGAGAATGCGCTGAAGCTGGGCGACGTCGGCAAGCCGCGGCACGTTGTCGAGAACGAGCGTGTCCTCGCTCAACAGCCCCGCGATCATCAGCGGCAGCGCGGCATTCTTCGCACCCGAAATCGGAATGATGCCGTTGAGCTTGCTGCCGCCGACAATGCGAATGCGATCCATGCCGATTCCCCCAATTTTTGCTACGCCCCAAAATATAGGGCCAATGACCCTGATATGGCAAAAGCGTGAAATTTGCGGCTATTTCAAGGGCCTAGCCCGTCATTTCACCGCCCCGGCGGTCAGGCCGGCGACATAATGCTCGACGAAGAATGAATAGATGATTGCAACCGGGATCGAGCCGAGCAGCGCCGCCGCCATTAGCTGCCCCCAATAGAAGACGTCGCCACGGATCAACTCGGCGATGGCTCCGACCGGCACGGTGCGGACCGAGGTATCGGTCAGGAAGATCAGCGCATAGAGGAACTCGTTCTGCGCCAGCGTGAAGGCGAAGATGCCCGCCGAGATGAATCCCGGCTTGCACAATGGCAGGAACACCAAAAACATCGTCTGCAGCCGGCTCGCGCCATCGATGCGCGCGGCGTCTTCCAGTTCGCGCGGCACGCTTTTGAAGTACCCCATCAAGAGCCAGGCGCAGAACGGGATCAGCAAGGTCGGATAGGTCAGGATGACCGAGGTCAGCGTGTTGCCGAGCCCCATCCGCTCGATGATCTCGGCCATCGGAATGAACAAGAGCGGCTGCGGGACGAGATAGGTCGCCGCCACCGCAAACGAGACCAGGGCGCTGCCGGGAAAATTCATCCGCGCCAGCGGATAGGCCAGCATGACGCCGAACACCAGCGAGATCGCGGTCGAGACCGTCGCCACCAGCATGGTGTTCCAGGTCCAGACCAAAAAGTCCGTCTCGCTGAGCAGGTCGACATAATGCTTGAGCGTCGGATGGCGCACGATCAGGGGCATCAGTTGCGGGTTGTACAGCTCCTGGTTCGGCTTCAGCGAGGTGATCGCCATCCAATAGAAGGGAAACAGCGCGAAGATCAGAAAGAACGTAAGCGGCAGCCACAGCCGCAGCGCGCGCACCCGCCAGCCGCCGTCCTCGACCATCACGCTCTCCTTAAGTACAGCGCCAGCGCAACGATCAAGAGCGCCAGCGGAGGCAGCATGGCGAGCGCGACGGAAGCGCCGAGACCGAATTGTCCGCCGCTCATGGCGATGTCGAAGGCATAGGTCGCGAACAAATGCGTGGCGTTCGCCGGGCCACCGCGCGTGAGCACATAGACCAGCTGGAAGTCGGAGAACGTAAAGATCAGCGAGAACATCGTCACGATGAACACCACCGGCTTGAGCAGCGGCAAGGTGACGTAACGGAAGCGGTCGAGCGCGCCGGCGCCATCGATGGTGGCGGCCTCGTAGAGTTCGGGCGGTATCGTCTGCAGCCCGGCGAGCAGCGTGATGGCGTAAAAGGGCAGGCCGCGCCAGGTGTTGACCACGATCAGCGAGGTCATGGCGAGAGCCGGATTGCCGAGCCACGAGGGGCCGCGCTCGGCGAGCCCGCCATGCACCAACAGCCAGTTGATGACGCTGAAGGAAGGATCGAGGATCCACATCCAGGCGATGGTCGACAACACGGTCGGCACGATGAACGGCAATAGCAGCACCGCACGCACCAGGTTCTTCAGGCGGAAGGCCTGGTTCATCACCAGCGCAAGTCCGAGGCCACCGACCATTTTCAATAGCGTCGCCGCGGCGGTATAGACGAAGGTGTTTTGGACCACCTGCCAGAAGGTCGGATCACGGAAATCGGCGAGAAAATTGCCGAGCCCGATGAACGTGCCGGGCTGCGCGACCGGGCGATTCTCGAGGCTGAGCACGATGCCGTAGATGAAGGGATAGCCGACCAGCGCGACCAAAAAGGCCATCGGCGGCAAGATCATCAGCCAGCTGAAGACCTCCTCGCGCTCGGACCAATCCCGCAGCGCCGGCAACAGGCGCCGGCGAGGTGCCTGAAGCGGTATCGGTTCGCTGTGCGCCGACATGTGTCAGGCGGGCCGGTAGATCTGCTTCAGCTGCGCGTTGGCGTCGGCGATCACCTCCTTGGTCGACTTGCCGGCGCACGCCTTGGCGAACATGTCGACGACGACGTATTTTGCGACGCTCTCGGACGAGGCGCGGCTGACCGGCGCCGGCCAGCCCGGCAGATGCGAGGTGGCGAGCGAATCGCGGTAGGGAATGTTACGCGGCTCGACGTGCCACAACGGCGCGTCGTCGAAGGCGTGCAGGAACGGCGCGTAGTAGCTGTCGGCCGAGGCATACCAGCCGCCGACCTGCGGGGGTTCCATCAGCCAGCGCAGAAAATCTTTCGCGGCCTGCTGATCCCCGGTGTGGGTGAAGATCGAGTGGCTCCATGGCGCCAGGATGTGGAAGCGCTGGCCGGTCGGCCCCTTCGGATTGAGCGACTGGTCGGTGGCTGCGGCAATCTCCGGGAAATCCCGCTTCGCCGCCCACAAAATGCTCTCGGCGTTGTTGGTGCAGGATATCTGTCCGCTCAAATAGGCTTTGTTGTTGTTGGGATCGGTCCAGCCCAGCACATCCTCGAGCATGGTCTTCTGGAAAAAAATGCGGGCAAAATCGACGGCACGGGCGGTTTCGGCGGAATCGATCACCACCGTCTTGCCGTCCGGCTCGACCTCGCGCCCGCCATAGGACCACAGCAGCGGATAGAGCCAGCCGTGATTGTCGCCGAAGCCGTGGCCGAGCTCAAAGCCAAACGGGTGCCCATTGGCCTTCAGCTTGATGCCGGCCTCAAGAAGTTCATCCCAGGTCTCGGGAAATTTTTCAACACCGGCCTCCTTGAACCAGTCGGTGCGCCAGTTCATCAACTGGCCGACATTGCCGAATGGGATCGCCTTCCACTTGCCATTGACGACGACGGCCTCCTTCGCCGCGTCGTGCCAGCCGCCACTCTTCTTGCCGGCCTCCTCCGCGATATCGCCGACGTCGACGTATTTCTCGTCGTAGAGGAACGGCCAGTTGAAGAAGTTCAGCGTCATGTCCGGACCGGTGCCGGTCTCCGCCACGGTGGTGACGCGCGTCTGCAGGCCGCCGACACTGACCAATTCGTACTTGATCTTGACGCCGGTGAGTTTCTCGTAGGCCGGGATCAGGGTCTTCTGGAAATACTCATCAAACGTCTTGATGAATGAATTTTCGTGCATGATCGACATGGTCTTCGGTGCGCTGAGACCAGGGCGCGCGCCCAGCGCTGCCCCTGCCACCCCGAATGCCGTCGCTTTCAAGAATTGCCGGCGCGATTGCGCCGACAATGCACGCGCCTTCTTGGTCATCGCGACCTCCCTGTCGCGCCGCCCGACCATCGGCAGGTGGCGCCGCCAAACCTTTATCGATCCGACATTTCGCCCAATCACGCGTTGGGACTTTTTTCGATCTTAGGCTTACGCCTTTCGCTTGCAACCGGATTTTCCCGAGAGCGCGGATGGTCCGGGCCATTGCAGCGCAACAATGCTCGTTCTGTTTGCACCAGGGATTGACGCTTAGAGGCGATTGATATCTTCGCTTTCCAGCACTGGCTTGGGATAGCCGTCGCGCGCCACCTTGATCATGGCGCGGCCGACCTGCTCGGTGGTGGTCATGTATTTGGGCGCGATCCGATTGAGCAGCGTCAATAGCGGTGCGGCGATCACATAGACCGCCTGGTACCAGGCGGTCTTCGAGCGGATGCCGTGCAGCGGCTGGATGCCGGCGGGGCGAAACATGTAGGCCGCCCTGAACGGCAATTTCAAAAGATCGTTTTCGGTCTTGCCCTTCACCCGCGCCCACATCAGGCGGCCCTGTTCGGTCGAGTCGGTGCCGCGTCCCGTGACATAGACGAACACCATCTGCGGATTGAGCTTTGCCAGCGTTCTCGCCGCGGCAAGCGTGATGTCATAGGTCAGATGGCGGTAGCGCTCCTCGTCCATGCCGACCGAGGAGACGCCGAGGCAGAAGAAGCAGGCATCGCAGCCCGTAAGCTGCGATTCAATCGCGGAATAATCCAGAAAATTGTCGTGCACGATTTCGTTCAGCTTGGCGTGACGCTGCCCGGTCGGGCTACGCCCGACCGCGAGCACGCTTGCCACGCCAGGGTCGAGCAGGCATTCGCGCAAAACGCCCTGCCCGACCATCCCGGTCGCGCCGAACAGAATGACCTTCATCGGATTTCCAGCTCTCACGTTGCCTTGCGCGTTCAGGCGGCGGCCGCGACGGGCGAGAACGATACGCCGGTCAGCGCGGCGGAGATATCCCAAAGCCGTGCCGCCGCCGCTGTGTCCTTTGCCTGCGGCATGATCTTCGCCGGTACCGGCGGCCCCTTCAACTCGTAGAACCAGTCCGGGCCATAATAACCGGCCGGCTTCGCCTGCGGCGATGCCGCGGCAAACAAACTCGGCAATGCGCCTTCGGCGGCTGACTGGCTGACAAAGGGCCGAAGCAGCTTGTTGATCTGCCACACCAAGCCGCTGGTGCCGGGACCATTGGCGATCAGGTCGGTTCGCGCATAACCGGGATGCGCGGCGTTGCTCATCAACCCCCAGCCAGCGGCATCGCTGCGGCGCTGAAGCTCAAGAGCAAACATCAGCATCGCCAGCTTCGACTGGCCATACGCTTTGTTGGGAGCATAGGACCGCGCGGCTTGCAGATCATCAAAATCGATTGCGCCCCAGCGATGCACCAGGCTGGAGAGACTGACTACGCGAGGCTGATTGCCGCGACGAAGCAAGGGCAGCAAATGCGCGGTGAGCGCATAATGGCCGAGATAGTTAGTGCCGAACTGCATCTCGAAACCGTCGGCGGTGGTCTGCCGCTGCGGCAGCGCCATCACGCCGGCATTGTTGATCAGGAGATCAAGCGAGGCATGCGCGGCGGCAAAGCGCTTGGCGAAATCGGCCACCGATACAAGGCTGGCCAGATCGAGGTTTTCGTAGACAATCCTGGCATTCGGAACTTGAGTGCGAATTGTCTGCAGGGCGTCGCGACCCTTGACGTCATTGCGGCCGGTCAGCACCACCTGCGCACCGGCGCCGGCGAGCGCCAGCGCGGTCTCATAGCCGAGGCCGCCGGTGGCGCCGGTAACGACGGCGGTCTTGCCGTTCAATGGCGGAATGTCTGCGGTGGTCCAGTCGGTCATGCTTATATCTCCGGGCTCGATTCGTTTGCGGACATCCGCCGCAGGCCCTAAATGTGCACTTAGTGCAAGTTTGCAAGGGGTGAAGAAAAGGCATGACCGGTGATCGCCCGCAAGCAGGTTAAGTCCAGATTATCAGAGGCAAAATCTCAGGAATTCGCGACCGCGCCCGGCCTGCGGCAGCGCAAGCGGCAGCAGACTCGCGAGCGATTGACCCGAGCGGCCATGGCGCTGTTCCTCGAGCGCGGTTTTGAAGCGACCACGCTCGACGAGATCGCGGCCGCCGCCGACATCTCGCGCCGCAGCTTCTTTCACTATTTTGCCTCGAAGGAAGACGTCGTTTTTGCGTGGCAGGAGGAGAGCACGGCAGCGTTGATTGCCGCGGTCGCCGCGCGGCCGGCCAGCGAATCCATGCTCGCGGCCGCCGAGAACGCGATCCTCGCGACGGTCAGGCAGATCAAGCCCGGCGAAGCAATTGCGATGGCGCGGCTCAAGCGCGACAATCCGGCTTTGCAGGCCCGCGATCAGGTCAAATACGAGAAGCTTGAGCGCGCCCTGGCGGAGGCGCTTGGCAAGCGGGCGGGCCATGAAACGGAAGAGCTTCAGGCCCGGCTGGTCGCCATGATCGCGACAGGTGCGATGCGGATCGGCGCCGAGTTCTGGGCCGACGACGGCGGCTGCGAAAAACCGGAAGCGCTGGTGAAGCGAACCTTCGCCGCGATACAGGCGATCCTGGATTGATCGC
Source organism: Bradyrhizobium sp. (assembly GCA_036513695.1). GTDB lineage: Bacteria > Pseudomonadota > Alphaproteobacteria > Rhizobiales > Xanthobacteraceae > Bradyrhizobium. Next base: position 9,965 of record DATBYN010000384.1, read on the forward strand.
CCGTCTTTCGCGCCGCCGGAATTATCCCTTGATGAACGCGAGCAGGTCCGCGTTGATCGTGGCCGCTTCCGTGGTGGGCATGCCGTGCGGAAAACCCTTGTAGGTCTTCAGCGTGCCGTTCTTCAACAGCTTGGCCGACAACGGACCGGAATCGGCATAAGGCACGATTTGATCGTCGTCGCCGTGCATCACCAGGACCGGCACGGTGATCTTCTTGAGGTCTTCGGTGAAATCGGTCTGCGAGAAGGCGACGATGCCGTCGTAATGCGCTTTCGCACCGCCCATCATGCCCTGGCGCCACCAATTCTGGATGACGGCCTCTGAGACTTTGGCGCCCGGCCGGTTGTAGCCGTAGAACGGTCCCGCCGGAAGGTCGCGATAAAATTGCGA
>DATBYN010000385.1:0-2969 GCA_036513695.1 Bradyrhizobium sp.
CACCGTGCACGCGGAAAACTGGCCGTCGCGGCTGATCAAGGCGGTGATTCCGTTCGGCGCCGGCAGCGCCACCGACGTGGTGCCGCGGCTGGTGTTCGATCGTCTCGCGGCGGAGCTGGGCCAGCCGATCGTGATCGAAAATCGCCCCGGCGCCGGCGGCGCGCTCGGTACCGCTCAGGTCGCGAAGGCCGAGCCCGATGGCTACAGCATTTTAGCCCATTCTTCCGCGTTGACGATTGCGCCCGCGCTGTTTCCCAATTTGTCGTTCGACACCACAAAAGACCTCGCCGCGGTGCTGATGATCGGCTCCAGCGCCAATGTGATGGTCGTCCCCAACGCGCGGCCCTGGAAAACCGTGCAGGATTTTATCGCAGACGCCAAGGCAAGACCCGGATCGATTTCGTTCGGCTCGGCCGGCATCGGCAGCGCGGTGCATATCTCGGCCGAGAAATTCCGGCTCGCCGCCGGCATCGAGGCCACCCATGTACCCTATCGCGGCGGCTCGGAAGTGCTGGCCGACATCCTCGGCGGCCGCATCGATTTCTACTTCGCCCCGCTCGCTCTGGCGCTGCCGCTGATCCGCGACGGCAAGGTGCATGCGCTCCTGGTGTCGACACCGCAGCGCGCGCCTGACTTGCCCGACGTGCCGACGCCGGCGGAGGCCGGATTGAAAAATGCCGAAAGCCTGATCTGGTTCGGCATCTTCATGCCCTCGAAGACGCCGCGCGATATCGTCGACAAATTTCATGCCGCGGGCGTCAAGGTGCTGACTGAGCCCGCGATGCAGGACAGCCTGAAGAAGCTCGGCGTCGAAGCCATGCCGCTGACGCCCAAGGAGATGGACGACTTTGTCGTCCGCGAAATCGCGGCCAACGCGGAAGTGATCGAGGCTGCCGGGATCAAGCCGTAGGCACCGGTCATTGCTGTGCGTATCCCTCCACCTGGTACAAAGACGTGGATGCCCGGGACTTAGGCGAGCGGAAGCCACGCCGTCCTTCGGACGGCTAAGCCCGGGCATGACGAGCTCTGCGATAAGCGCGCTTCCCTCGCGCGATTGCCGCAGGTTGAGGAAGCTGTAGTGTCTCATTAAGTTGAGGCCACGACATTCCTTCCTCCCACCCGGAAAAATCCCCCATGAGCGCTCTGTTTTCTCCGATAAAACTGCGCGGCCTCGCGCTTGCCAACCGCATCATGGTGGCGCCGATGTGCCAATACTCGGCCGAAAACGGTGAGGCCAATGACTGGCATTTCACCCACATCAACACGCTGGCGTTGTCGGGGGCTGCGATGTTCTGCATCGAGGCCACGCATGTGGAGGCGATCGGCCGCATCACGCCGGGCTGCCTCGGCCTGTGGAACGACGCGACCGAAGCGGCGCTGAAGCCGATTTTGGCCTCGGTGCGCAAACATTCCAAGGCGGCAGTGGCGATGCAGATCGCCCATGCCGGCCGCAAGGGGTCGAGCCATGTGCCGTGGAACGGCGGGCAATTGATCCCGATCTCCGAAGGCGGCTGGCAGACGGTCGCCCCCTCCGCGGTGCCGCACAAGGAGGGCGAGACGGCGCCGCTCGTGCTTGACGCGGCGGGCCTAGCGCGCATCCGCGACGCGTTCGTTTCCGCCGCCAAGCGCGCCGACCGCCTCGGCATCGATGCCCTCGAAGTGCACGGCGCGCACGGTTATCTGTTGCACCAGTTCCTGTCGCCGATTTCCAACAACCGCACCGACCAATATGGCGGCTCCTTGCAAAACCGCATGCGCTATCCGCTCGAAGTGTTCGACGCGGTCCGTGCGGCGTTTCCGGCGGACAAGCCGATCGGCGTCAAGGTGTCGGCGACCGACTGGGTCGAGGGCGGCTGGGATCTGGCGCAGACGATTGAGTTCGCCAAGGAATTGAAAAAGCGCGGCGTCGACTGGATCGACGCCTCCTCCGGCGGCGCGTCGCCATTGCAGAAGATTCCGCTCTCGCCGGGCTATCAGGTGCCGTTCGCTCAAGCGATCAAGGAAGCGGTCGGCGTCAACACCATCGGGATCGGCCTGATCACCGAGGCAAAACAGGCGGAAGAGATCGTCGCCTCCGGCAAAGCCGACATGGTCGCACTTGCCCGCGGCATGCTCTACGACCCGCGCTGGGGCTGGCACGCCGCCGCCGAACTCGGCGGCCAGGTGCAAGCCCCGCCGCAATATTGGCGCTCACAACCCGCGACGCAAAAAGCGCTGTTCGGCGAGACCAAGTTCGGGGCAAGGTAGAACGAAACAGCGTTTCAGGGCTGGAGCATCATCATGGCGCTCGTCCGTCGGCTCACGATCGCCGCTGCCGCCTTCGGTCTTTTATTGAGCGGGGAGGTTATGGCCTTCGACATTGAAGCCCATCGCGGCGGACGCGCATTGTTTCCCGAAAACACCCTGCCGTCGTTCGCAAACGCCCTCTCGATGGGTGTCGACACGCTGGAATTGGATATCGGGGTAACAAAGGACGGCGCGATTGTCGTCTCTCATGAGCGCGGACTGAACCCTGACCTCGCGCGCAACGCCGACGGCGTCTATGTCGCGCCGCCCGGCATTCCCTTTGTCCAGTTGCAGCTCGAAGACGTCAAGAAATACGATGTCGGTCAAATTCGCCCGGGTAGCGCCTATGCCGCGCAATTTCCGGAGCAGCGCGTGGTGCCGGGAACACGGATCCCAACGCTGAAGGAAGTGCTGGAGCTGGTGCGCAAATCGGGCGACAGCCATGTGCGCCTCAATATCGAGACCAAAATCGACCCGAACCATCCGCAGGAGTCCCCGGATCCTCAGCGGTTTGTCACGCTTCTGCTCGAGTTTCTTCAGGCGGAGAAATTCAGCGACCGTGTCATGGTTCAATCGTTTGACTGGCGGACGTTGCAGCTGGTCCAGAAACTCGCTCCCGCGATACCGACGGTTTATCTGACACTGCAGAAGGGATCGGCGCCGACGGTCTTTTTGGACAAGGC
>DATBYN010000386.1:0-3669 GCA_036513695.1 Bradyrhizobium sp.
TTCGGCTGCAGCTTCAGCGCCGCCGAATTGATGCAGTAGCGCAGTCCGGTCGGGCCGGGGCCGTCCTCGAAGACATGGCCGAGATGGCCGTTGCACTTCGAACAAAGCACCTCGGTGCGGATCATGCCGTGGCTGACGTCACGCTCCTCGTCGAGATGGCTCTCCGCCGCGGGCTGCGTAAAACTCGGCCAGCCGCAGCCGGAATCGAACTTGGCGTCGGATTCGAACAGCGTCTGCCCGCAGCCGGCGCACATGTAGGTGCCGGGCCGGTGCTCATGCTCGTATTCGCCGGAGAACGGCCGTTCGGTCGCCTTCTCGCGCAATACTGCATACTGCATCGGCGTCAATTCCTTGCGCCACTCGGCCTCGCTCTTTTGCACTTTGCCGGGCATGGTCTTGGTGTCGGGCATAGCAACTCCCTCTTGGAGCAAGCTCTCAGTTGGTGACCTTGGTGCTGGTCACCAGCGTCGGCTTCTCGATGTAGGTGTCCGCAAAAATCTTCTTCAGGTTCTCGACCTTCGGAATATCGTTATAGGCAATATAGGGCTGGTCCGGGTGCAGCGTCAGGTAGTCCTGATGGTAGGCCTCCGCTGGAAAAAACCCTTCGAGCGGCCCGACCTTGGTCACGATCGGCTTCTTGTAGACTTTTGCGGCGTTGAGCTGCGCGATATAGGCCTCAGCAATCTTCTTCTGCTCGTCGGAAGTGGTGAAGATCGCCGAGCGATATTGCGTGCCGCTGTCCGGGCCCTGCCGGTTCAACTGCGTCGGGTCGTGCGCCACCGAGAAGAAGATCTGCAGGATCTTGCCGTAGCTGATCTGCTTCGGGTCGTATTTGATCTGCACGGACTCGGCATGTCCGGTCGTGCCGGTCGAGACCATGTGGTAGTCGGCTGTCATCTTGCTGCCGCCGGCATAGCCGGAGACGGCGTTGACCACGCCCGCGGTGTGCTGGAACACGCCCTGCACGCCCCAGAAGCAACCGCCGGCGACGACCGCGGTCTGGAGGCCGTCGGAGGCTTGAACGTCCTGGGCGGGAGTGGGGATGATCACAGCGTCTTCCGCGGCGCGCAGCGGCGCGATCGCGAAAGCGGTCATCGCCAGCGCGCCAATAGCGGCGGCGCAAAGCGAAAGGCGGCTGAATTGGCTGCGGGACATGGCGGGGTTCCTCTTGGGAGTTCCTGTGGGTGAAGCGGATTTAATGTCAGTCTAGAGCGGGAGCGGCGGTTCGCAATCACCGTGGCTCGGCCCGATGTCCCAAGATACGCGGCGAAGCGGACATTGTTACCGGTGGATGCACACGAGTTCGTGAATAAAATGCCGCACCCCGGGGCCTTGTGAACCGCAGCAGCTGTGGACCGACAAAAGCTGCATGCGCTGGAGCGTTTTGCAGATGTTGCGCGCCCTTTTCGTATCGGCCGCGGTAGTGGCGATCGCAGGCCCGGCGCTCGCCGATGACCTGGATCTCTGCCGCGACCGGCAGACCGAGGCCAAAGCGCGCCTCGATGCCTGCGAAAAGATAGTCGCGGCAGGACAGGCGACGGCCAAGGATCTGGGCATCGCCAATTTCGTCCGGGGGCAGGCATTTGTCTCCAAAGGCAACAATGACAAAGCGGTTGCTGCATTCGATGCGGCCCATGCCGCCGATCCCGATGCGCTGGAATACGTCACCTGGCGCGGCCTCGCCTATGAAAGAAAGGGCGACGATGATCACGCGCTGGCGGACTACAATTTGGTGCTGCAGGCGCGTCCTCAAGCCGCTCTCGCGCGCAACTTTCGCGGCACGCTGTATTTCCGCAAGGGAGCGCTGCAAAGCGCGCTCGACGACTTCAACGGGGCGCTGAAGGTTGCGCCAAACCTGTACATCGCTCACGTCAATCGCGGGCGGGTGCTGACGATCAACAAGGATTATGACGGCGCGCTTTCGGATTTTGCCGAAGCCGAGCGGATCGATCCGGGGGCGCTGCAAGCCCGCAGCAGTCGTTGTCTCGCCTATACCGACATGGGAAAGTTCGATTCTGCCATTGCGGATTGCAACAGCGTGATCGAAAAGATGCCGAAAAACCAGTTCGTGCTGGTGAGCCGGGCGGAAGCCTATCTGGCCAAAGGCGATCTCGATACGGCGCTGAAGGAGTTCAATTTCGTTCTCGGCCTCAATCCCAATAATGTGCGCGCCCATACCGGCCGCGGCCAGGTGTTCGAGCGCAAGCACAATCTGGAACAGGCCCGCGCCGATTACCGCTCCGCCGGTTTTGCGTTGACACCCTATGACATCTACGAAGTCGCGCAGGCCCGCGAAAAGGCGCGCGAGCGGCTGGCCGCGCTGACGCCGCAGGCTCCCGCTGGAGCGACCACGACCAGGCGCGTCGCGCTGGTCATCGGCAACGGCGCCTACCAGAACGTGCACCCGCTCGCCAACCCGCCGCGCGATGCCAGGCTGGTCGCGGACGCCTTGCGCGCGGTCGGATTCCAGGAAGTGACGCTCGCCAACGATCTGACCCGCGACAAATTCTTCGACACGCTTCATGCTTTTGCACTAGCGGCCGAAAAAGCCGACTGGGCGGTGGTGTACTACGCCGGCCACGGCCTTGAGATCGGCGGCGTCAACTATATGGTGCCGGTCGACGCCAAGCTCGCGGTGGACAAGGATGCCGAGACCGAGGCGGTGGCGCTGGAGCAGGTGATCGCCGCGGTCGGCGCCGCGCGCAAGGCTTCACATGCTGGATGCCTGCCGCGACAATCCGTTCGCGCCCGCCATGCAGCGGACCATTGCCCTAAAACTCGTCGACAAGGGGTTGTCGAATATCGAGCCCGGCGCCGGCTTCATGGTGGTTTACGCCGCCAAGCACGGCGAGACCGCGCAGGACGGCAAGGGCATCGACAGCCCGTTCGCGATTGCCGTGGCGCGCGACGTCAAGGAACCGCACGTCGAAGTGCGAAAACTGTTCGACATCGTCCGCGACGACGTCTGGAATTCGACCAAGCACGAGCAGCAGCCGTTCATCTACGGCTCGCCGCCGGGGCGGGAGGATTTTTACTTTGTGGCGGGGAAGTAGCACCCTGTCGTCCCCGCGCACGCGGGGACCCATACGCCGTGTCCTATGAAAAGGGCACTGGGGTAGTTACCTTTTGAGACCAATCGGCATTGGTGGTTATGGGTCCCGGCGTTCGCCCGGACGACGAGTGGAGGGTTTTCGGGACGACGAGCGGAGGGTCCTACACCACCACGCTCAGCCGCTTCGCCGCTCGTGTGATCCCGGTGTAGAGCCACCTCGCGCGGCTGTCCTGGAACACAAAACTCTCGTCGAACAACACCACGTCGTCCCATTGCGAGCCCTGCGACTTGTGCACGGTCAGCACGTAGCCGTAGTCGAACTCGTCATAAGGCTTGCGCTGCTCCCACGGAATGGTCTCGATGGCGCCGCCAAAACACTCGCCGCGGACCGAGACTTTTGTCACCTTGTGACCGAAATCTTCATCCGGCGTCAGCCGCATGGTGATGATTTTGGATTTCGACTGAGCGCGCGACTTCACCCGCCACAGCCCGCCATTGAACAGGCCCTTCTTGCGGTTGTTGCGAAGACAAACCAGTTTGTCGCCGGCAACCGGCAGGGGATCCTCGATATTTTGCTTCTGCCGCACCCGCATGTTGTAGGCGCGCCGGGTGTTGTT
>DATBYN010000387.1:0-16383 GCA_036513695.1 Bradyrhizobium sp.
CGGCAGCAGGCTCAGCAACAATTCGAAAAACCAGTGGGAGTCCGCCAAGAGAGGCCGCGCCGAGATCGTCAAGGTCGCGCGCCGCTTCGGCATCAAGGCACCGCTGCCGGATACGCCGTCGCTGCCGATCGGCGCCGACGAAGTCACCGTGCTCGAACATGCCGTCGCCTACGCGACCTTCCCCAACAAGGGCAGGTCGGTGACGCCGCATGCGGTGCTGGAAGTCCGCACCGGCGCCGGCGACCTGGTCTGGCGTTTTGATCGCGACGGCAAGAAGCCGCTGCAGGCCATTCCAGCGTCGGTCGCCTCCGACATGGTGGGCATGATGAGCCACGTCGTCAGCGAAGGCACCGCGCGGCGCGCAGCGCTGGACGGCATTCCGACCGCCGGCAAGACCGGCACCACCAACGCCTATCGCGACGCCTGGTTCGTCGGATACACGGGCAACTTCGTCTGTGCCATCTGGTACGGCAACGATGATTACTCGCCGACCAACCGCATGACCGGCGGCTCGCTGCCGGCGCAGACTTGGCACGACATCATGGCCGTGGCGCATCAGGGCGTCGAGATCAGGGACATCCCCGGCTATCCGGCGGCGGGCCCCAGACCGCCGACGCCGGTCGCATCCGCCGCCCCCGGCGCGCCCAAGCCGCCTGAAATCAAGCCAGGACCGCCACCGGTCCTGACCAAGCGCGGCGCGGATATCCTGGTGCAGGTGGAAAAGATGCTCGACGATGCGGCCAAGACCGCGGGCGAGCCGGCAAAACCGGCAAAACCGGTGTCGTCCAACTCCGTCGGATTCCCCGACAGTTTTGCGGCAGCCGTGCCGGGTAACCCGGCTCCGCCGACAGCGCGCAAGAACTAACCGTGCGGCTTGTCTTCGTCACCCTGCTGGCACTGATGCTGGCGACCGTCGTCGGCCTCGGCATGACCTGGATGACCGCGACGCGCGGTACGGACCTGGGCACACTCACGATCGGCGCTTGGACCGCCCGGCCTAAAACGGGAACCGCCGATGTCGATCCCTATTCGCGCGCCTCGATCGCGCGCAGCGGCGAATTGCCGGTCGGCACCGGCGACGGCGTCGCGTTCTCGGCAACCACCGACGACCGCAAGCGGCCGCTCGATGGGCGCTGCGACGTCGTCGTCTCTGGCGTCACGCCCGCCGCGCGGTTCTGGACCTTGACCTTGTACGACCAGAAAGGACGGCTGGTGGCGAATTCGCTGCAGCGCTATGGTTTTACCAGCCAGGAAATCATGCGCGGCGCCGATGGCGCGTTCGAGATTCGCGTGGCGTCGCGATCACGCGCCGGAAACTGGCTGCCGACCGGAGGGATCGAGCGGTATGCGCTGATGCTGCGGCTTTACGATACGCCGGTAGGCGTAGCGACCCGCGCGCCGCGCGATGCGCCGATGCCTTCCATTGCGATGGTGGGGTGCCCGTGATCCGCTTGTTGTTCACGATTATTGCGGGCGTGCTGCTGGGCGGCGTCGTGCACCTCGTCAGCGTGCTGGCGCTGCCGCGGATCGCGACCCAGGACGCCTATTCGCGGCTGACGCCGCTGACAAAACTCAACGCCGTGACGCCGCTGGCACTCGCCGATCCGAACAACGCGCCGATGCCATTCATGGACCCGGCATTCGCGGTCGCGATCTGCCGCTACGACCTCTCCGGCGGCGCGATCAAACTCACAGTCCCGGTCAGCCAGGCCTATACGTCGGTGTCGTTCTATACCCGCAACGAGGTCGCCTATTACGCCATCAACGACCGCTCTGCGGGACGCAAGGTGATCGAGCTCGATCTCATGACCGATGCCCAGCACGAAGAATTGCCGGAAGACGAAGACGTGACCGCGGCCGACCGGCTGATCATCGATTCCCCGAGCGCAACAGGGTTGATCGTGCTCAAAGCCCTGGCGCCCGAGCCCGGCCTGATGCCGCAGGCGCAAGCCACGCTCGCTTCATCGAGTTGCAAGGTGCAGGCCGAAGCTCCGGCGAAACAGGCGGAAGCACCGCGCGCGAGGCGGTAGCTAGCGCGAGGTTGCGCCGCCTTCTCCCTCGCCCCGCTCTTCGCGGGAAGAGGGTTGAGGGGCCGGCTCCACGAATACTGAAGCACAAATTATGCGGCGACTCCCCCTCACCCGGATTCGCGCGATTGCGCGAATCCGACCTCTCCCCGCAAGCGGGGCGAGATGGCTAGGCGTGCGGCCGATCCAAATGTCCGCCACACCGGCAATTCTCATAATCGACTTCATCATGGCTGTTGAAGATCGTGACTTCATCGCCGTGCTTGGCCTTCAGCGTCCGCAATCGCTCCTGATTGGCTAGTCGCGCCTTGCGATCCATATCGACCTTGCGCTGAAAGTAACCCAAAACCAGCGGCATCCGCACCTTGGCCTGCAACTGACCGTGAAAAAAGTAGCTGTCGCCGGCGTGCAACAGCCACTTGTCTTTGCCGCGCACCGCGATGCCGCAATGACCGAGCGTATGGCCGGGCAGCGGAATCATCAGGATGTCGGGCTCGCGATCGCCGAGCGCGCGCACGCCTTTAAAACCGAACCAGTCGTCGCCACCCTCCCCGTAAAACATCCAGTCGGGTCCATGCTGCCATTGCTCGGTGATGTAGCGGCCCTTGGGCGCCGCGATCTTTTGCGAGACCGCCATCTCATGTTCGGTGCGATGGACGTGCACTTTTGCCTTCGGGAAATCCGGAACGCCGCCGGCATGATCGCGGTCGAGATGCGTCAGCAAGAGGTGCCGCACATCGCTTGGCGAATAACCGAGCGCCTTGATTTGCGAAACTGCGGTCTCGGCCGGATCCAGCCGAGGCGCGGTCTGCCGCAGCCACCTGCGCCCGAGCCGCTGCGGCTGCGCGATGTCGTCGAGCCCGATGCCGGTATCGACCAGCGCAAGACCGTCATTGGTCTCGATCAGCAAACAGTGACACACCATCCGCGCCCGCTGAAGCAACCCGCCGGTGCCGTTCACGAAACGCCGCCCGGCCGGACACATGGTGCCGGTGTTGAGATGGTGGATGCGCATGACAAGTCCCTGTTCTTGATGACCGGTGTTCTGCTTGCCATGTCGCGGATCATAGGTAAAATATTGATATCTGATATTATCAATAGGACAGAGCTATGGATATCCGCGAGCTCAGGTATTTTTCGGCCGTGTTCAGGGAACGCAACCTGACCGCGGCGGCCAGGCGCTGCTTCATCTCGCAGCCCTCGATCTCGGCGGCCATCACCAACCTCGAAGCCGAACTCGGCACGGCACTGTTCATCCGGCACAAGAAGGGCGTCGCGCCGACGCAAGCGGCCGAAAAATTCCATGCGGTCGCCCGCCGCATCATCGACGACGCGGACGCGGCGCGAAATCTGTTCAGAAAGCCCTCCACGCGGCACGCGCTGACGCTTGGGCTGATGCGGACCCTCGATTTGCCGAGAACCGTCGCCTTGCTGAAGCCGCTGACTGCGGCATCCGACGTTGCGCTGCGCCTGGTCGGCGCGGACGAGGCTGCGGACGCGCGGATCATTTCCAAAAGCATGGTCCGCGCCGACGAGCATTTTGTACCGCTCTGGACCGATCGCTATGTCGCGGCACTGCCGCCGTCGCATCCGCTCACCCTGAAGGACCGGCTTCGGGTGTCGGATTTTGCCGGCGTCGCGATGATCGACCGCTGCCATTGCGAGCAGAGCGAATTTTTCAAGGCTGCCGCATCGCGCAAAACCGCGGCGATCGCGGAGTCGGAAGATTGGGCGATGGCCCTTGTCGCCGCCGGCGTCGGCATTGCGATCGTTCCGGAGGGCGTCGCCCGCGCCAATCCGGACGTCGCCGTGCGAGAGATCGAGGTCAAGGTAAAACGCCACGTCGGATTGGCGTATAGCTCGAAGCGGCCACCCTCGGAGGTCTTGCGGGATTTTATCGCGAGAATTCAGAAGCAGCGGCCGGGTGTGGGGCGCGCTAAGGCTGCGGCCAAGCCCAAGCGGTAGGCTTTAGCCTATCATGTCATTTCGAGTGCGCGTGCCACGGCATCCGGGTCTCTTGCGATAACCGTCAGCAACACTTGCGCGGCCCTGTCGGGACGGTGCGCGCCTTGCTCCCAATCCCGCACAGTGCCAAGCGGGAGGTGAAACCGGGCCGCAAATTCTTCCTGCGTCAAGTTCAGCTTCTTGCGCAATGCGCGCACGGTCGGCACACGGCGAGCACGCGCAAGCTGCGCCTTGGTGGCGGGCGATGCATCCGGGTCCGAAACGGCGGCCCGATGGCGCTCCGCTTCGCTCATGGCGTCGAAGGCGTGCCAATCTGTCTTTGGCAGCTTCTTCGGATTGAGCCTAAATCTCGTGATATTTCCTCTTTTCATGCGGCTCCGCTCCTCTTGCGGATATGATGCGGACAACCTCGCCCCTCATTTATAGGTGACGAAGAGCATTCGGCCGTCGACCAAACCGATGGCATTAAAGCGCAACTCGCCACCGTCATCGAGATCATCAAACTCGATCACATACGGATCCAGGAACACTTTCGCCGCCGTCCTGAAGTCGACACCGTGCTTCTTCCTGTTGGCTTGTTCCTTGGCGCTGTCCCAGTCGAAGTCCATTGTGGCCCCCGAGCTCGAATATACTGATATTCAGTACATTCTACAAGGCTGGCAGGACGATCTGTGGGAAGGCCGCAGGCGGCGATATTGTGCTCTCGCCCAAACCGGCGCGCCAAACTCAACCAGTCGGTAGCGGACGGTCCACGATCCGTCCCTCGACCTCCGGTTTGCCAGGAACAAGAAACAGCCGATACCATTCAATGTCTTTACGCGCCGCGATCTCTGCGTCAGTGAGCTTGTGATCTTCGCCTAGGCTTAGCTGGTCGATTCCGAGATTATTCGCAGCTACATAAACCGTGTAGTCACCCGGCTTGATGTTCGCGGATATTAGCGGATTGTTGTCGATCACCGACATCACGTGAACTTTTCCGCTGGTGGATTGGAAGTATATACGCGTGATCCGCTGCCACTGATCGAATGAAGGCGGTAGGCTTGCGGCCACGAGTTCGACCCAATGGTCATTCAGGTCTGCATCTGTACCGACCATCCGGAACGTCGGTGCACCAGCGAAGCCTTGGGCGGCTTTCTCGCGATCCCAGTTCTCATCGTCAGTGATTGTTCGCGCCGGATCGTCACACACGACGATCTGGTAGTGGCTTGCGAACACGCGCGCAGCGCCTAGTAGCTGATCTTCCATGCCGCATCATACGTGAAATGCGGCGATTGTCGCGCGCTTGATAGTTAGCCCCGCACGCTCACCGCGTGCCCGATCACCGGCTGGGCCGCGACCGGCGGGTTGGCGGTTTGCGCGGCGAGTTCGCCGATCAGGCGATCGGCGTCGGCGGCCATGCCGTCCGGGGCCTGGATCACCAGCCGTTCCAGCGCCCAGCGGTAGGACGAGATCCGCCGCTCCAGGCATTGCTGCACCCACTGCACGATCAGGCTGTTCTCCTGCATGCGGGCGACCGCATCGGTGCGCTCGCGCGGCGACAATTCCGAAATGCTCCCGAGCGCGGCGTTGCGCTTCTTGTCGAGATCGATGACGTGGATGGCGGCGGCAAAAAACGGCTCAAAACGGGTGATGTCGTCGCGCACATCTTCGATCAATTGCGCATAGCGCGAGGAATGCGAGCGGTGCGGCTCGTCGATCAGGGTGCGTCCATAGGCGGTGCGATCGAACGCCACTTGCTGGCGCCAGGGCGAAGGCAGCGGCTGATAATCGCCGAACACGGTTTTCCAGGCCGGGCGCGAGTGCGGTGGCTCGATCAGGGGATAAGCGAGATCGCGGAGTTGCCGTTCGCCATCGGTGAGCTGGAATTGCGATGCGGGCAGGCCGACGCTTCCGGTCACCTCGCCGCCGATCCAACGATGCATGTCGTCGTTGAGAAAATCCTGCCGGGTGCGGCCGAAATCGCCGCCGCTGCAGCCGCCGAGCGCCACGCCGATCAGAAACAGCGCGGCGGCCGGCGCTGCGCGCCTGGTCGGTCGCCTGGTCCGGATCGAAAAATACGTCTCCGGCATTTTAGAATGTCCTGATGTCAGCGCCGGCGGCGACGACGGCCTGGGGCGGTGCCTTCTTCCGGTCCGCGGCCACCGTCGGTTCCATCGGCCTCGCGTTCGATCCGGACGACGGGAAGGATCAGCAGGGTTCCCATGTCTTCGCGGGGAGCGCCATCCATGGTTATGCCCAGCCGCCGCGACGCCGCATCCGCCGGAAATTCAATGATGGTGCCCATATCCAACTCATCTCTCTTGTTACCGCTCCGGCATGTGTCACACCGGCGGCTTTCGAGCATTAAGATCAGGACGTGGTTAACGGCATCTTAATTTGGTTTTCGGAAGGATACGATTTGACGCCCTCGCCGCACCGCGTGCCGTGGCGGCACAGCGAGATCGCGACGGCCCGCACCTTCACAGATTGTTTTCCTTAACGAGCTGTTAAAGCAAACCGCGATAATTTGCCCAAAGAGAATTACTCAGTTGCGTAACCGCCGACATGACCACTTCGCCATTATTTCCCGGCTTCGATGGGTTGATGACGCTCTCCCGCCGTGAGGGCGTCGATATCCGTCCCACTTTGCTGCGCGTCTTGACCGATCTCTACGTTCAGGCTGATGCGCACTCTGCCAACGAGGCGCGGCAGTTCGTCGAACTGGCCTCCCGCCTGATCGACGAGGTCGACGATGCGACCCGCGCGGCGGTGCGCGCCCGGCTCTCGATCTATCCGGCGACCCCCTTCGAAGTGGTGAAAAAGCTCGGGCTGAAGCCGCAAAGCCCCGATCGGCACATGCCGGTCGCGCGCGAGATCGCCGGAAGCCCATCAGCGGCAGCACCTGTGATAAAGCCGCCGAGCGAGGCGCAGTTGCGGATGCAATCCAGCCTGTCGATGCAGCCAAACGATGCCGCCGAAATCAACGAAATGTTTAATCGCGCCAGCGCCAGCGAACGCGCGCTGATCCTGCATGACATCAAGGGCACGCCGTTACGCGCTTCGGCGCGAATTCCCGCCGCCCGCGCGGCACGCGCCATCGAAATTCTCGAAATGGCCGCGTTCGCGGCCGATGTCGAAAATTTTGCGCTCGAGCTCGGCGAGGCGCTGATCCTGCCGTCGCGGGTCGCAGCCGAAATCGTCAACGATCCCGGTGGCGAGCCGCTGGCCTGCGCGATGAAGGCGTTGGAGATGCCGAGCCCGGTTTTTCAGCGGGTGCTGCTGTTTCTTAAGGCCGACATCGGCACGTCGGTGACCTCGGTCTATCGGCTGTCGCGACTCTACGATCGCTTAAGCGAGCGCTCCGCGCTGATCATGCTGGCGGCGTGGCGCGGTGCTACACTGGCGGTGACCCGCGCCAAATATCGCCCGACCCTCTACGACGACGAACGCCATCGCGCGCGAGCAACACCCGCCGAGAGGCGACCGGCGGCGCAGCAGCCCGGCAGCGGTGGCGTTACCCGCACGGGTTCGCAGGGCTAGGCCTTCGCCAGATCGAGAAAATGCCGTCCGGCTTTGTCTTCGGTCTCCACGATCCAGACATCCGGGTCGAACCGGATTTCCTTTGCCAGACGCTCCTCCACGGAGGTCTCCGGCACCGGCTCTTTCGATGTCGGCGTGAAGAAGCGCTCGATCGGGCGGCTGTCGTCATAGACGGTCTGCGGCGCCGGCACATACAGCATGGCCTTGCCGTCAAGCAGCCCGACCTTGACGAACACCGCGCCGGCCTCTTCCGCGCCGCGCCTACGCACCGCGCCAAAAATTCCCTCGGTCTGGCAGCGGCGCAAGTATGCCGCCACCCATATGCTTGATTTCAATCTCATGTGAATGACGATAGGCCAGCGGGGCTTTTGAAGCTAGTGTCGCAGGCCGACATCTCACTTTCATTATGACATTTCGGGCACGTGAGAACGCTATGTCTGGTCAGGAACACTCCGTCACCCTCCGTAGATATCAGGTCGCGGATTATGATTCCGTCGCTACGCTGTGGACCCGCATCAACCGAGAACTGGCACCGCCAGGGATGGAGGAATTATTCGAGCGATACATCGCAACAACGATTGATGATGAGCTCAAGCCACTTCTCGAGGTTTTTTCCGAGGCGAAGCGCAATGCCTTCTGGGTCGTCGAGAGTTCAAACCAGATCGTCGGTTCGTTTGGTATCGAAAGCCGCAGTGAGAATGATACGGAGCTTCGTCGGATGTACCTCGATAAGGAATATCGCGGCTCAGGTATTGCCCAGCGCATGCTCGATTGCGCTCAAACAACGGCGCGCCAACTCGGCTTCACCAAAATGATATTAAGCACAGCTCAAATCCAAAGGGCGGCCGACAGATTCTATCGAAAGAACGGATTTCGGCAAATACGAACGGAGGTTGCCGAGGTAATGACTGCAAAGCAGGCCGGCGGCGGCCTAACGCGTTTTCATTTCGAGAAGCCGCTCTGATGTGAGCCGCCCCAATGCTTGATTTCAATCGCACGGAATCAACGAAGGGTTTCGAACCTCCCGCTAGTCGATCGGATGGCCGATCACAGCAGTGAGTTCGCGTACCAGACGATCGGACACCTGCCCGGTCACCGGCAGCTTGCGCTCCCGCTCGAATTTTACAATTGCGGCCTGGGTGTCGGTGCCGACCGTGCCGGTCGCCTTTAGCTGGCCATAGCCATATTCGGTGAGCGCGCGCTGCACCGCTGCGACGCGGCGCGCGCTTGAAAGCGCGACCGGGATCGGTGCCGGCGGTCGCGGAATGTTGGAAGGTGCCGCAACCGGTGCTGGCGCCGCGCCGGTCGACTTGACCAGATTGCCCAGTGGGTCCGCAGGCTTGAGCTCGGCAGATTTGGGCTCGGCAGTTTTTGGGTCGGCGGGCTTGGGCTCCGGAGCAAGCTTGGGCTCCGGAGCCGGCTTCGATTCCAGAGCAAGCCTGGGCTCTGGAGCGGGCTTGGCTTCCACAACCGGCTTTGCTTCTGCAGGCGCCGCATCGGCTTCAACCGGGCGCGGGCGCGGCAACGGATTGGCCGGCGTCAACGCCGCCGCCTGCGGCATCACGACAACAGAGCCGAACATCGGCGCGGGATGGTGCCCGGTTTGCAGGAACAGCGCGTTGACGATGATGGCGACAACCGTGGCAAATGCCATCGCGCCGGCAAATGTGTCTTTCGGGCTATGCAGCAGAACGCGGATCAACAGGCCGCGCTCGGATTCGATTGCAACCGCACGCGCGCCGCGGCGGCGACGCGGCATCTCGTCATCATCAGAAATTCTCTTAGGCACTTTTCTTCACCTGATGGGTTTTGTCTTCGACTTGATCTTGAACCTGATCTTGCGATGAGGATCGCGGCGCCGGCGTCAACGTCGCGATGTTGCTTGACGATTTGAGCCCCGGCGGCGTGAACGAGAGCGGCAATGCGACAGTCACGGTGGTGCCTTCGTCGATCTTGCTCTGCACCGACATGTCGCCGGCATGCAAGCTAACCAGGCTTTTCACGATCGACAGGCCCAAACCAGTTCCTTCATGGCGCCGCTGATAGGTCGTGCCGGCCTGGAAGAAGGGAGCGCCGATCCGCTTCAGATCGTCGGCGGCGATGCCGACCCCGGTATCGGTGACACGAAGCACGAGCCGCGGCCCTTCAACTTGTGCGGAAACCGTCACCGTGCCGCCGCGCTCGGTGAATTTTATGGCATTGGAGACCAGATTCAGCACAATCTGCTTGAACGCGCGGGGATCGCCGGTCATCACCGGAAGATCCTCGAGCACGCGGGTCACGAGGTCGATGCCGTTTTCGCATGCCTTCAGTGCCAACAGGCTGCAGCAATTGATCACCGCCGCGCGCGGCGCGAACGGCTCCGGCGAGATTTCGAAATTGCCGGTTTCCATCTTGGACATGTCGAGGATGCCGTTGACTACGCTTAGGAGATGCTGGCCGGAATCGTTGATCAATTGGGCATATTCCTTGCGGCGCGCCGCATCCAGCATCAGGGCGTCTTCCTGGACGATCATTTCGGAGAAGCCGATGATGGCGTTGAGCGGCGTGCGCAATTCATGGCTCATGGTGGCGAGGAAACGCGTTTTTGACGCATCGGCCTGCTCGGCGGCGGCGCGCGCCAAATCGAGCGCCTGTTCCTGGATTTTTCGATCGGTGACGTCGCGCATGACAGCGACGACCTCGGCTTCCGGCGAGGTCGCGGCTTCCTGGTCGAGCGACCGGCAGCGCATTTCAACCCAGATGAAGTCGACACTGCCGCGCGCAAAATCTCGCCGCAGGCGGAATTCCACGCTGCCCGCCTCGCCGCCGCGTGCCGCGTCGGCAAGCGCGGTGAGATAGGCCGGACGATCGGCGACGTGGACGCGGTCGAACAGGCCGTGCCCCATGAGCCGCGAGACCTGGGTGCCCAGCATCGTCTCCGCCGCGGGCGAGATGAACTGCACCGCGCCGTTGCGGCGATGACGCGAGATCACATCGCTCATGTTCAGCGCCAACAGGCGGTACCGATCCTCCTCGACATTGAGCAGCGAGACGGTGGTGCGCGCCAGCGACTCGGCGCCGAATGCCAGCGCCGCGGCATAGACCGTGGCCGACGCCACACCGCACGCCATCAGGATGCCGCGCGACAGCGGATTGGCATCGGGCGCCGGCAGCAGGTCGAAATATCCGAGTGCAACCAGGAGCGCAACGCAGACAAGCGCCAGCGCCGAGGCGAACGCGACCAGGCGGCGCGACGCCGAAAGTGCGGCCTCCAGCGGAACCACCACGAGCCAGACCGCGGCAAACGAAGAGATGCCGCCGGTCGTCATCGCGACCATCATGACGAGACCTGCCAGCGCCAGCGAGGAGAGCACGTGCGCGCCCTCGTAGCGGCCGGTGCGCGACAGGAACCAGGACAACAGAATGGGAGCGATCAGCCAGGCGAAACCCGCGACCTCGAGCGCCGTCGGCGCGCCCCGCATCGCCAGGAAGACCGGAAACGCCGCAAACGCCGCGAGGCTTCCAAGCAGCCGCGGCGCCATGAAGGCGCGATGGCGCGCACGCGTCAGCGCGTCATATCGCGCCGAGGGGTGCAATAGCGCATCGAGACAATCGCGGATGATACTCAACACTGTCACGGCTCTCGCGCTTCGGTTTGCCCGTCTTAAAGACGCGCCGGAACGCCCCCTTTATCGTTGCCTCAACCTGTCAGAGCGACATTAAGCGAACGCTAAGGCGCGTCGGCCACCGGTCAAAGACCTTATCCCGGCGGGGTTTTTCGCTCATCGTGCGAGCTTCATTCGACGCGGATGGTGAACGTCGGGTTTCCATCGCTCGGGCGGTATGGTTTCGAAATGGTGGACGCTGAACACGCCGGCAAATCAATCCAAAGAGCGCGTCAATCGAAAATTTACACCGAATCAAATCAGTCGGCTTTTTTACAAATCTTCGCAGCTTTAAATTCAATGCAAACACTTGCGATTTATCGACGACTGTTAGTCAGGGAGTAATTGCGAGATCAACCGCAACGCTTGCAGGCGTTGGCAACGCAAATAAAAGAGACGACCGGGGTCGCGAGATGTTCTTTCTGCTTCGCATGGCATTCTGGCTCGGGCTGGTGCTCGTGCTGTTGCCCAGGGATAAAACACCTGAATCGGAAAAGCTGCCGCAGGTCAACGCCTCCGAAGCCGTCTCCGCTGCGACCGCGGCAGTGTCGGACATGGGCCAATTCTGCAAGCGCCAGCCGCAGGCCTGCGAAGTCGGCGGTCAGGCCGCGACCGTGATCGGCCACCGCGCCCAGGCGGGCGCGCGAAAACTCTATCAGATCATCACCGACAAAAAGCCGCCGGACCATACCGGCTCGATCGGCGGCACGGACAATGCCGATACCGCGGAGATCGCGCCGCGCGACACCTTGACGCCGGATGATCTGGTGGCGGAATGGCGCGCCCCGCCGTCGCCGTGACCGCAAAATAAGGGCGGAACTGCCGCCATTTCGCGTCCAATCAACTCGCTTTCGATCGCCTCCGACCTTATATAGGGCGTTGGGATTGAGCGCAGGGCGCATGATGACGATCGACGAAATCAGGGATAATTTTGCGCTGCTCGACGACTGGGACGACCGTTACCGGTATGTCATCGAGCTCGGCCGCACGCTTAAGCCGATGCCGGAAGCCGAGCACTCCGCGCAAAACAAAGTGCAAGGTTGCGCCAGCCAGGTCTGGCTTGCAAAGCAGCTCGACCGCGGCGGCGGCCACGAACCGGTGCTGAACTATCTCGGCGACAGCGACGCGCATATCGTGCGCGGACTGATCGCGATCCTCTTGACACTGTTTTCCGGCCGCACGTCGCGGGAAATTCTGGCAACCGATGCGCTTTCGGTGTTCGACGAGTTCGGGTTTCGCGAACATCTCACCCCGCAGCGCTCCAATGGCTTGCGCGCCATGGTCGAGCGCATCCGCGCCGACGCCCGCGAGACGCTGGCCGCCGCTTCCTGAGACCCCGACGCGACCCGATCGCCTCCAAATTCACGCCGCCGTGATCGGAATTTTTCGCCTCTGTTAACCCCAGCGGCGCCGGGGCAGCGCTGCCTTTAAGCGATTTAAAATGATTTAGCCGATCATCCCTCGGCAACTGAGGGTTGACGATGGGTGAGCTCCCGCCGGTCTGGCGCTTCATGCGGTCGCGATCCGGCCGCGGCTTTCTGCTGCACCTTGGCATCTGCGCCGCGCTTTCGGTGACGGTCGCTTTCGGGTTCTATTATTTCAGCCTGGACTGGTTCAAGGAGCACAAGGGCAGCGAAAAGGTGATCGCGCTCCGGCTCGTCGACGCCTTTGTCGCCAACTATTCGGCAATCCGCTCGCAATTCGGAAAAGACGCCCCGGTTCCGGCCTCGTTCCGGGCCCATGCGATCGAGGCGTTCAACAAGCAAAATGGCGACAATTCCGATTTTCGCCTGGCTTCCGTCGGCCGCCCGGGCCGCGAGATCCTCACCCCGCCATCCGACGCGGAGATGGCCCGTACCGTCGAGGCCTTCGCGGCGACGCCAAACCCGAAACCGGTATCGGAGCTGATCGTCGTCAATGGCGAACGGATGTTCCGCACCGTCTATCCCATGCTCGCGCGCGAACAGAGTTGCGTCAGCTGTCATAACGAGCTGCAGCCCCTCAAAGTGCAATGGCATCTCAACGACGTCATGGGCGCGTTCGTGATCGACGTGCCGATCTCGCCTTTCCTGCACACCGTGATGTGGCAGAGCACCGTTATCGGCGTGGGCCTGTTCCTGGCGTTGGCGCTGGCGGGCTTGACCATTTCGCTGATGCATTTCCGACAGCTGGAAGCGCTCGACGCGTCGGCCGCAAAGCTCGGCCGCACCCAGAACTTCCTCGACAGCATCATCGAGAACATGCCGGTGTCGGTGGCCGTCAAGGACGCGCGCGATCGCTGCTATGTCCTGATCAACCGCACCGCCGAGGCGATTTTCGGCATCGTACGCGGCGACCTGATCGGCAGATCCACCAACGATCCATCGAACAAGGAAACCGCGAGCGATTTGTTCCCGCTCGCCGCCGAGGCGTTGCAGACGCGCGAGCTGCAAACCATTGGCGAGCACGTGGTCCACACCCCCCACAACGGCATCCGCATCCTGACCACCAGGAACCTTTCGATCCCTGACGAGACCGGCGAGCAGCGCTACCTCTTGAGCCTTGCGGAAGACATTACCGAGCGCAAGCAGGCCGAGGCCCGGATCGAGCATTTGGCCCATTATGATGCCCTGACGGAGTTGCCCAATCGGGCCGACTTCGTCCAGTGTCTCGCCCGCACCATCGATGCCGCCAAGCTGAATGAAGCATCGTTCGCCGTGCTGAGCATCGACCTCGATCGCTTCAAGGAGGTCAACGACATGTTTGGCCACGCGGTCGGCGACGATGTGCTGCGCCAGATGTCGCAGCAGCTGCGCGCGCTCGCCGGCGACGGCTATTTGGCGCGGCTCGGCGGCGATGAATTTACCCTGATTGCGCCGAACGGCGACCATCCGGCGCTCGCCGAAATTTTTGCAAGGCGCCTCCATGCCGGCGTTGCAACCGATCTGGAACAGAACGGCCAGCATCTGCGGGTCGGCATCTCCATCGGCATTGCGATCTTCCCGGCCGACGGCACTGATGCAACCACGCTCCTCAACAATGCCGATGCCGCGCTCACCCGCGCCAAGGCCGCCGGTCGCGGCAAGACGCGCTTCTTCGAGATCGAGATGGACAACCGCCTGCGCGAGCGGCGCGCCATCCAGAACGAGCTTGCTTCCGCCATCGCGCGCAGCGAATTGCGTCTTCACTACCAGCCGCAGACGAAGATCGACGGCGAGGTGATCGGGTTCGAGGCGCTGGTCCGCTGGCAAAATCCCCAGCGCGGCATGGTTTCGCCGGCAACTTTCATTCCGGTTGCCGAGGAAAGCGGTCTCATCATGCAAATCGGCGAGTGGGTGTTGCACGAGGCCTGCCGCGAGGCGGCGTCGTGGCCGCGTCCGCTGCAGGTCGCGGTCAACTTGTCGCCGATCCAGTTCCGCCACGGCGACTTGGCCGGATTGGTTCATTCGGTGTTGCTGGAAACCGGCCTCTCGCCGACGCGGCTCGAGCTCGAAATCACCGAGGGCGTGCTGGTCGAGGATTTTGATCGCGGCCTTTCGATCCTGCGCCGCCTCAAGGCGCTGGGCGTGCGCATCGCGATGGACGATTTCGGCACCGGATATTCGTCGCTGTCCTATATGCAGGCGTTCCCGTTCGACAAGATCAAGATCGACCAATCGTTCATCTCGAAGGTGAAGAGCAATCCGCAGTCGGCGGCAATCGTGCGCGCCGTCATCGGGCTCGCCCACGGGCTCAATCTGCCGGTGCTGGCGGAGGGCGTGGAGACCAGGCCGCAGCTCGATTTTCTTGCCGGTGAATCCTGCGACGAAGTGCAGGGATACCTGCTGGGGCGGCCACAGCCGATCGCGGAATATTTCGATCTGATCGGCCGCGACGGCACGGCACCGGCAAAACTGCTCCGCGCCTAGAGCCAAGTAGGTTCTGATTGAATCAGACCCTGGGCTCTAGTCTTTATTTTGACGCGTTTTCTTTACGCGAACCGGTATCCACTTCGCTCGAAAACGCTCTAAAGCTACTTCCGCCGCCGCCGCTGCTGGCCGAGCCCCATTTTCTTGGCAAGCGCCGAGCGCGCTACCGCATAATTCGGCGCCACCATCGGATAGTCGGCCGGCAGGCCCCATTTGTCGCGGTATTGTTCCGGCGTCATGTTGTATTGCGTGCGCAAGTGCCGCTTCAAGGATTTGAAGCGCTTGCCGTCCTCCAGACACACGAGGTAATCCGGCGTCATCGATTTCTTGACCGACACCGCGGGCTTTGCCGGCTCCAGCGGCGCCTCGATCCGGCCCGTCGAGACCCGCAGCAAGGCTGAGTGGATCTGGCTGATCAGGTTCGGAATTTCGGACGCCGGCGTCGGATTGTTGCTGAGATACGCCGAGACGATGTTCACGGTCAGGTCGATGAAATTCTTGCCGGCAGCCTCAGTCATAGAATGAACCTTTCGGGATCGTCAGCGCGCGCTGGAATTTTCATGATCCGCCGGTATCCGCAAAGCGCCAATACGCTTTCGGAATCGTCGACTACTTGCGAATATGACCGGATTACTCGGGAAGTGACAAGAACAACGGTGCTTTATTTTTCGAAGGCTGCTTTGCGAAAAGCTTTAGGTGCGCTTCACGTGCGCTGGTCGAGATGGGAGCGCAGCGCGTCGATCGAGGCAAATCGCATCATGCCCTCGGGCATCTGCGCCTCGATCGAGCCGTCGGAATACAACGAATAGGCCATGCCGTCGACGACCCCGGATTTGAGCACCGTCACCGGCGGCTGATCCTCATTTTCTGCTGCCGGCGGGTAGCGCTCCGCCGCCGGCGCGTCGGCGCCAGCTTCCGCAAATGTCGACGGCGTGCGGCCGCTCCGCCGTGACGGTGCATCGGCGACCGTCGCGCGTTCCGATTTCGGCCAGGCGTCGTCGAACGTCGCCGGCGGCGCCTCGCCCGGCTCGAACGTCGGCGGCGCGGCGGCAGATCCGGGACCAATGTCAGGTGCGGGCAATTCGCTGGTCCGCGCTTGCACGCGCTCGCGCTCTTTCCGCGATGTCGACGAAAACATCAGGTTCCGCCGCGGTTTTGGGGCTGCCGCCGCGGCCTCGACGGGCTCCGCTGCGGGCGGCGGCGCGTCACTGCGGGCGCGATCGCGTGACGCCGCGTCGCCGCGCCAGGGCGGCGCCGGGGTGCCGGCAAATGGCGGCGGCGGCTGGTCGCGGGTGAACAGGAAGCCGCCGTCCTCCGGAGCCTGATCGGCTCGGGTGG
>DATBYN010000388.1:0-6644 GCA_036513695.1 Bradyrhizobium sp.
GCCTTGGCCTCGAGATATTCCTCCAAACCGTATTTGCCCCATTCGCGGCCGTTGCCGGACTGCTTGTAGCCGCCGAACGGCGCGGTGCGGTCGTTCGGCACGCCCTGCAGATTGACATTGCCGGCGCGGATCTGGCGACCGACCTTGCGGGCGCGCTCGACGGTTCCGGCCGAAACGTACCCGGCCAGACCATAGGGCGTGTCGTTGGCGATCTTCACCGCGTCGGCTTCGTCCTTGGCGCCGAGGATGGTCAGCACCGGGCCAAAGATTTCCTCGCGCGCAATCGTCATGTCGTTGGTGACATCGGCGAAGATCGTCGGGCGCACATAGAAGCCCTTGTTGACGCCTTCGGGCAGGCCGGGGCCGCCGGCGACCAGAGTGGCACCTTCCTCGATGCCCTTGTGGATCAGCGCCTGGATCTTGTCCCACTGGCCGCGGTTGACCACCGGGCCGATCGTCGTGCCCTCGGCGCGGGGGTCGCCTGCCTTGGTCTTGTCGGCGACACCCTTGGCGATCGCGGCGACTTCCTTCATCTTCGACAGCGGCACGATCATCCGGGACGGCGCATTGCACGACTGCCCGGAATTATTGAACATGTGCATCACGCCGCCGGTGACGGCTTTTGTCAAATCGGCGTCGTCCAAAATGACGTTCGGCGACTTGCCGCCGAGTTCCTGGCTGACGCGCTTCACCGTTGGCGCTGCGCGCTTTGCCACATCGACGCCGGCGCGGGTCGAGCCGGTGAACGAGATCATGTCGATGTGCGGGTGCTCGGCCATGGCAGCGCCGACTTCCGGGCCGAGGCCGTTGATCAAGTTGAACACGCCCTTCGGCACGCCGGCTTCATGCAGGATTTCCGCAAAGATCAACGCCGACGTCGGCGTGAATTCCGACGGTTTCAGGATCATGGTGCAGCCGGCGGCAAGCGCGGGCGCAACCTTGCAGGCGATCTGGTTCAGCGGCCAGTTCCACGGCGTGATCATGCCGACGACGCCGACCGGCTCGCGCAGCACCACCGCCGAGCCGAGCGGTTCCTCGAAGTGATAGTTCTTCAAAACCTCGAGCGTCGAAGCGAGGTGACCGAGGCCGGCGCCGGCCTGCAGTTTTTCCGCCATCGGCAGCGGCGCACCCATCTCGTCGGAGACGGCGGCGCCGATGTCCTTCATGCGGGTCTTGTAGACCTCGATGACTTTTGAGAGCAGCGCGACGCGCTCCTCGCGGCTTGACTGTGAATAGGTTTCGAACGCGCGCCTGGCGGCGGCGACCGCCTTGTCGACGTCGGCCTTGGAGCCGAGCGCAATCTCATACATCGCCTCTTCGGTCGCAGGATTGACGACGGGCGTGGACTTCTTGACGGCCGGATCGACCCAGGCGCCATCGATGTAGAATTGCATGCGGTTGACCATCGTAAACCTCGTGATTTCAGGAGCGAATGGATGAGGAACGGAACGTTCGGCAGGCATCCTTGCACGAAACGCTCGGAAAATGAACCCGCCATAAGCGGGACGCCGCCTTGCGGCAGACGCGACATATAAGGTCGGTGGTGTGAGGGAAGCAAGACGGGTCGCGCGCTTTGTTACCCTCCCCTGGAGGGGTCGAGACGAGCGGAGCTCGCTCTCTGGGTCGACGCGAATGAAATGAGCGGCGGGGTGGGGTGACAGTCTCTCCCATCGAACAGTGCCCGAGTTGAGGGATCACCCCACCCCGTCTCACATTTCGCTACGCTCAATGTGAGCCGACCCTCCCCCTCCAGGGGAGGGTGAAAATCACACCGCCATCTTGCGATGCCGCACCGGGGCGCCCGCCGTGAGGGCTTCGGCGGCGTCGATGATGGCGTTGGCGTCGATGCCATGGTGGCGGTAGAGGTCGTCGATAGAGCCGGTCTGGCCGAACTGCTCGACGCCGAGCGCTTCGACGCGATGTCCGCGCACGCTGCCGAGCCAGCCGAGCGCCGCCGGATGTCCATCGATCACGGTGACGATACCGCACTCGCGCGGCAGCGACGCCAGCAATTTCTCGATATGGCTGAGATGCGGCAGTCCCCGGCGGTCGCGGCGCAGTTTTCGGGCTGCGGTCCAGCCCGCATGCAGCCGGTCGGCGGAGGTGATCGCGAGTAGCCCGACATCGCGTCGGCTCTCGCCGATCAGCCCGATCGCCTCGATTGCCTCGGGCGCGACCGCGCCGGTATAGGCGATCACGAGTTCGGCATTCGGCCCCGGTTTGCGCAACCAATAAGCGCCGTCGGTGATGCCCTTTTGCAAGTCCGGCGTCATGATCCGCTGCGGCTGGTCGACGGTACGGGTCGAAAGCCGCAAATAGACCGAACCGCCCTCGCCGGCTTCGCGCTGCATGTGCATAAATCCCCAACCCATGATCTCGGCGAGTTCGTCAACAAAGGCCGGCTCGAACGAAGCGAGGCCATCCTGCGCCATGCCGATCAACGGCGTCGCGATCGACTGATGCGCACCACCTTCCGGCGCCAGCGTAATGCCCGACGGCGTCGCCGCCACCATGAACCGCGCGTCCTGATAGCAGGCGTAGTTCAAGGCATCGAGGCCACGCTCGATGAAGGGGTCGTAGAGCGTTGCGACCGGCAATAGCCGTTCGCCGTTGATGTGATGCGACAATCCCAGCGCCGACATCAGGATGAACAGGTTCATCTCGGCAATGCCGAGTTCGATGTGTTGCCCCTTGGGCGAGAAATCCCAGTTGAAGGTGGAGGGAATTTTTTCGCTGCGGAACAAGTCAGCCTTCTCGGCGCGCGCGAATAATCCGCGCCGGTTGACCCAGGCGCCGAGATTGGTCGACACCGTGACATCGGGAGACGCCGTGACGATGCGCGCCGCGAGCTCGCTATCGCCGCGCGCGATTTCGTTGAGCACGAGCCCAAAGCCCTGTTGCGTGGACATCTGCGGCGCCGGCTTGAATGAAAGCCTCTCCGGCACCTCGATCACCGGCGCCGTGAGCCGGCGACGGACGTCGCGGTTGAACGGCACTTCGGCCAGGAACGCCTCGAGCGCTGCGGGCTCCTGCAAAAGTCCTTCAAACTTCTCCCATTCATGCCCCGGCCGGATATTCTGCGCCGCGCGCCACGTCTCCATCTGGGCGACCGTCATCAGCCCCGCGTGGTTATCCTTGTGGCCCTGGAACGGCAGGCCAATACCCTTGATGGTGTAGGCAATGAAGCAGACCGGGCGATCGTGATCGATCGATTCAAAAGCTTCAATCATGCTGGCCATGTCATGGCCGCCGAGATTGGACATCAACGCCAAGAGTTCGTCGTCGGTGCGCTTGTCGATCAGTTGCGACACCGCACCCTGATCGCCGATATCGTCCTGAAGATGTTTGCGGAACGCCGCGCCGCCCTGAAAGCACAGGGCCGCGTACATCGCGTTCGGGCAGGCATCGATCCAGCGTTTTAGCGCCTCGCCGCCGGGCTCGGCAAAGGCGGCTCGCATCAGGCTTCCGTATTTCACGATCACCACGTCCCAGCCGAAATTGCGGAACATGGATTGGAATTTCTCCCACAATCCCTCGCGCACCACGGCATCGAGGCTCTGGCGGTTGTAATCCACCACCCACCAGGTGTTGCGCAGGCCGTGCTTCCACCCCTCCAGCAGCGCCTCGAAGATGTTGCCTTCGTCCATCTCGGCGTCGCCGACCAGCGCGATCATCCGCGCTTCGGGCCGGTCCTTCATCCAGCCATGCGCCTTGACGTAATCCTGTACCAGCGAGGAAAACAATGTCTGAGCGACGCCGAGGCCGACCGATCCCGTGGAGAAATCGACGTCGTCGGTGTCCTTGGTGCGCGACGGATAGGACTGCGCGCCCTTAAAACCGCGGAAATTCTGCAGCTTGTCGCGGGTCTGACGGCCGAACAGATACTGGATGGCGTGAAACACCGGGCTCGCATGCGGTTTTACGGCGACGCGGTCTTCCGGACGCAAGACGGAGAAGTATAGCGCCGACATGATGGTCGCGAGCGAAGCTGAAGAGGCCTGATGGCCGCCGACCTTCAGGCCATCGGCATTGGGACGGATGTGGTTGGCGTGATGGATGGTCCACGACGACAGCCACAACACTTTGCGCGCCAGCGCGGACAGCAATTCGAGGCGCTCGGGGTCGGTCGCCATGGCAGTACTCCGGATACCGTGATTATACCGCAATGTTACCGCACAGGCTTTCGTTAAAATTCTCAAATTCTTGCGGCATACCCCGAGATATTGGGATAAATTCCCAATTCAGTGCCCATTAGTCAGAGTTTATCCCAATGCATACGCTTGATGCCATCGACCGCAAGATCCTCGGCCTGCTGCAGTCCGACAGCCGCGCCACCATGCAGGAACTCGCCGACAAGGTCGGCCTCTCGGTGTCGCCATGCCATCGCCGCGTCAAGCTGCTGGAGGAGCGCGGCGTGATCACGCGCTATATCGCAACCGTCGACCAGAAATCGCTCGGGCTCCATGTCAGCGTCTTCATCTCAATCAAACTGGCGCGGCAGAAGGAGGAGGACCTCAACCGGTTCGCGAAGGCAATCTCGAAATGGGACGAGGTTCTGGAGTGCTATCTGATGACGGGAA
Source organism: Bradyrhizobium sp. (assembly GCA_036513695.1). Classification (GTDB taxonomy): domain Bacteria; phylum Pseudomonadota; class Alphaproteobacteria; order Rhizobiales; family Xanthobacteraceae; genus Bradyrhizobium. The sequence goes on from DATBYN010000388.1 coordinate 4,581, forward strand.
ATCGCGATTACCTGTTGCGCGTGGTCGCCGCCGATCTGTCGTCCTATGAAGCTTTCCTGAAGAACAAGCTGACGAGGCTCGACGGTATCGCGTCGATCGAATCGAGTTTTGCCTTGAGCCAAGTGAAGTATTCGATTGCGTTGCCGGTGTAACGTCGTCCCTGCAAAAGCAGGGACCCATAACCACCGGCGCTCATATGGAAGGAAAGCTGTCAACCATCGCGCGAAGCAGCGACCGCCGCGGCGTATGGGTCCCTGCTTTCGCAGGGACGACGTCAATTGAGCCGCCACACCCCGAGACTCTTGTCGCGCCAGCCGCCGCCGGCCTCAGTGCAATTCTCGTTCAAGAGTTCAACCGGCGGTCCCCAGCCAAACGGCGCGCGCTCAAAATTCAGCGCACGCCAGTCGCCATCCTCGCAATCGACGTTGATCTGCCACTCCGGAAAATTAGTCGCGATCAACCATTTCGCGCCCGACGCCCGGAAATTCGCAACCGTACGTTCGATATTCGCAAACGACAGATGCACGAGACAATCGCGGCACAGGATCGCGTCGCATCGCGGCAGCGAATCTCGGGTAATATCGGCGAGATGGTATTCGCCCTCGATCTCGCCTGCGGCAACGCATGCCTGCAGGCGCTCGATCAGGGATGGCACGATGTCAACGCCGATCAGCCGCACGCGCAAATCGGCGGCATTGATCCAGCCGGCGTCGCCGCAGGGCGCATCGAGCAGCGATGCCACGCCGAGCCTTTGCAACAGCAGCGGCAATTCCGCGCGCAACACGGCGGTCGCGTCCAGCTCCGAGCCCAGTCCCGAAGTGGACGCAGCTGCGCCCCACAGGTTCATATCGTGGATACGCTGAAAACACTGTGCGAGATCTAGCCCCGAAAATGATTCCTTTTCCGCAACAAAGCGCTGATGGGCAAGGACGGCCGGACGATCGGAATCGCTTGGCGACATTACCGCCACGGCTCGACGATGATCTTGGTGTGGGCTTCCGGATTGGCGAGATCGGCGAAGGCTTGAGCGACGCCGTCGACGCCGACGGTCGCGGTCACTAGCGAGGCCGCATCGACCTGCCCTTCGGCGATCAGGCGCAGGGAATAGGCAAACTCGTCCGGCGTATAGCCCAGCACATATTGAACGTTGAGTTCCTTCATGATGCCGAGCAACGGCTCGGAGCGGTCGGTTTCCATGCAGACTCCGACCACCACGATGCGCGCATCGCGCGGCGCGCCTTCGAACACCTGCTGCAACAGGCCGGGTACGCCGACGCATTCGAAAATCAGCCCAGGCTTTAGGGCCGGCCGCCACGCCTGCAGCGGCGGCCGCGCCGCTTTTTGCTCCGGCGACATCGCGGCGTGCTCGGCCCAGGTCGCATAGGGTTGCGTGCGCGCCGGATCGACGACGATGTCGGCACCGAGTTTTTCGGCCAAGGCGCGGCGCGCCGGCGAGTAATCCGCGGCGACGATCGGGTGCAGCCCCTTCAGTTCGAGCGCAGCGATCACCGCGAGCCCGACCGGGCCGCACCCAATCACCAGCGGTACTTCGTCGCCGCGTGCGTTTGCTTTTTCTACGGCGTGGATACCGACCGCGAGCGGCTCGGTCAGCGCTGCGTGTTCCGCTGCTAACCCGTTTGGCACTTCCAGCAGCAGCGCCTCGCTAAGCAGCATGCGCTCGGCATAGCCGCCGACATTGTCGTTGGAATAGCCGATGCCCTGCGGCCCCTCCGGCGTCAGCAGCGCCGGCAACGAGCACACGCGGGTTCCGGCTTTCAGCTTGCGCTGCGTGTCCGGTCCGTAGTCGACGATCTCGCAGCAGAATTCGTGGCCGAACACGACATCGCGGCTGAGGTCCATCGGCTTGCGGCCCGGAAAATGCCGCGCCAGTTCGACCATGTGACGGGCGTGCTTGCGCGCGTGCAGATCAGAGCCGCAAATACCGCAGGCCAATGTCTTGACCAATACCTGCCCCGCCGCCGGCTTCGGCTCCGGCATATGATCTACGACGATTTCTCCGTCTCTGAAAATCGCAGCGCGCAATGGACGTCCTCCCCGCGATAC